>NZ_JCBANC010000043.1:0-55639 GCF_059760815.1 Achromobacter sp. 1012554356
CTCCCCCGCCAGCAACACGCCCCACCCCACACCTCTAAAAAACCGCAAAATCTGCAAACATCCAAAAGCTAAATTGCCCCTACCAAGGAGCAAGCATTGAAGCCCACAACGCGATCCCTCTACGCCCAACGCCTGGACCCCGTCCTACGCTGGCTAGCCGCCAACCCAGACGCCACGCCAGATCTGCACCAGCTCGCAGACCTGGCCTGCCTGTCTCCCTATCACTTCCACCGCGTCTACCGCGCCATGCTCGGAGAAACCGTCAACGCCACCGTCCAGCGCATCCGCATGCAACGCGCAGCCGCCGACCTCTCCAGCACCGATACGCCATTGAAAGACATCGCCCAACGCGCCGGCTATGAATCCGAAGCCGCCTTCAACCGCGCCTTCGGCGCTCTCTTCGGCATCCCGCCGGGCCGGTATCGCGCCGCCCGCTCCCAACCCATCACCCCTCAGGAGCTAGCCATGTACCCCATCGCCATCGAAGACTTCCCCGGCATCACCCTAGCCGTCCTGCCCCATCGCGGCAATGAACAGGAAATCGGCCCCGTCTTCTCCCGCGCCTTCATGCTCGCCGTCAGCCGGGGCATTGCAACCCCCGACGCCATAGGATTCGGCGTCTACTTCGACGACCCCGAACAGGTGCCGGAGAGCCAGTTGCGATCGCTGGCCGGGATGGCCGTCGCGCCCGATGCCGATATCGGACAAGAGCTTGAGCGATTTGAAATCCCCGCCGGCCGCTGTGCCGTCCTCAAGTACACCGGCCCCTACAACGAAATGCGCAAGCCGTACGACTGGCTCTTCTCCGAATGGCTGCCCGCCAGCGGCATGTCGCCCGCCGACTTTCCCATGTTCGAGCAATACCTGAACGACCCCGTCAACACGCCCCCCGCCGAATTGCAGACCCTGATCTGCCTGCCGCTCAAATAGCGCACGCCGCTTACCCGAGCACGCCGGCCAGATACTGCCGCAGCCAGGCGTGCGCCGGATCATCCTGATAGCGCTCGTGCCAGTAAAGCGACACCGCAATCGGCGGCAACGTCAACGGCACCTTCTGCGACACGATCCGCGCACTCCCCGCCATCGCCTTCGCAATGCTCACCGGCATCGTCGCAATCAGATCCGACCCCTCCACGATGAACGGACACACCAGATAACTCGACAGCGTCGCCACGATCTTGCGGCTCCGGTTCTGTCCCATCAGGATGCGATCGATCGCCGTGCTGAAGTAGCGCGTATGCGCCGCAAGATCCAGATGTCCATAGCTCAGGTAGGCGTCCAGATTCCAGCGCTTGCGCAAACACGGATGCCCTTCGCGCACGATGCACACCGCCGGCTCCTGGTACAGAAAGCGCGTGCGCAGATCCGGCGCCGGATCCGGGAAGTAACCCGCGATCAGCTCCACGTGATTCGTATCCAGCATGCTCAGCCCATGCTGCGGCCGCGCCGGCACGATCTGCAACTGGAAATGCGGCGCGTCCACCGCCAACCGCGGGATCAGCTTGGGCAGCAACGTGTACTGCACATAGTCGGTGGCATACAGCGACAGCGTGCGCGACGAATGCGCCGGATCGAACGCCTCGCGCGTACGCGTCGCGCGATGCCAGCCCTCCAGCAGCGGCTTGAAATTCTGGTGCAGCTCCAGCGCCCGCAACGTCGGCTGCCACGCCCCGCCCTCGCGCACCAGCAGCGGATCGCCGAACAACTGGCGCAGCCGGTTCATCGCCGCGCTCATCGCCGGCTGACTGATATTCATCGCCTCGGCCGCGCGCGACACATTGCGGCATGCCATCAACGCATCGAAATGCAGAAGCAGATTCAGGTCCGGGTTCTTCATCACCGCGCGTCCATAAATGGCATCTATACAAATATAAACCTGTAGGACTGCTGTCATTTCCGCGTGAGGCCTAGCATGACCTCGTTGTTGCAGCGAACCAAGGTTGGACACGCATGATCCGGCCATCACGAAGTTCTATCAACAAGGGGAAACCAAGCCATGAAAACAGGGCTACTACGCAGTTGCTGTCGCATTGCCGCCGGCATCACGCTCTTTGCGGCCGCCGGGGCCGCCAGCGCCGCCTGGCCGGACAAGGTCATCCGCATCGTCGTGCCCTTCGCGGCCGGCGGCTCCACCGACCTGGTGGCGCGCAAGATCGCGGAAGGCCTCGGTCAACGCCTGAATGCCAACGTCATCGTTGAAAACCGCCCCGGTGCAGGGGGCACCGTCGGCACCGAATTCGTCGCGCGCCAGCCCGCCGACGGCTACACCATCCTGATGGGATCGGTCAGCACGCACGGCAGTGCGCCCTGCATCTACTCCAAGCTGCCGTACGACGCCGTCAAGGACTTCACGCCGCTGACGGTGGTCGCCACCATTCCCAACGTCTTGTCCGTGAACCAGTCGGTCCCCGCGAACACCCTTCAGGAGTTCGTAACCCTGCTGAAGAATGAGCCCGAGAAGTACTCCTTCGCCTCCAACGGCCAAGGCACCTCCAACCACCTGGCCGCCGAACTGTTCAAGTCCACCGCCGGCGTGTCGATGGTGCACGTGCCCTACCGCGGCTCCGGCCCCGCGCTCATCGATCTGGTCGGCGGCCAGGTCAACATGATGATGGACGTGGTCATGACCTCGTACCCCTACATCAAGGACGGCAAGATCAAGGCGCTGGCCGTCACGTCGCCGCAGCGCTCGTCCATGTTGCCCGACGTGCCCACGGTGGCCGAAGCCGGTTACCCCGGCTACGAGGCCATGGTGTGGTTCGGCATGCTGGCGCCCGCCAACATGCCCGAACCGCTGCGCACCAAGCTCACCGACGGCCTCGTGCAGATCCTGCACGCGCCCGCCATGAAGACCTACCTGGAGCAACAAGGCGCGCAAGTATCGGACGTCGCGGGACCCGCGTTCGGCGCAATGATCAAGGACGAAATCAACAAGTGGTGCCAGGTCGTGAAAAAGGCCGGCATTCGGCTGGACTGATCTTCATTTTTTGGAACGAACGATATGTATCGCATAGGGATAGACGTCGGAGGCACGTTTACCGATTTCACGATGATCGACGAGGACGCCGGCGTGGTGCACTTTCACAAGGTGCCCTCCACGCCGCACGATCCCTCCGAAGCCATCGCCACGGGCATCGGCCAGATGCTCGCGGATCACGGTGTCGCGCCATCTCAGGTCTCGCACGTGGGCCACGGCACCACGGTGGCGACCAACCTCATCATCGAACGCAAGGGGGCGCGCGTCGGCCTCATCACCACGCGGGGTTTTCGCGATGTGCTGGAAATCGGCCGCCAGACGCGTCCGCACCTGTACGACTACAGCGTCGGCAAGCCGCCGGTGGCGGTACCGCGTGAATTCCGCGCCGAAGTCGACGAGCGCGTGAGTGCGGCGGGTGACGTGCTGACGGCGCTGGACGAAGCGCAGGTGCGCGATGCCGCGCGCCGCTTTGCAATAGCTGGCATCGAGGCCGTGACGATCTGCTTCCTGCACGCCTACCGCAACCCCGCGCATGAGCGCCGCGCGGCGCAGATTGTCGCGGAGGAGATGCCCGATGCCTACATCAGCCAGTCGTCCGACGTGCTGCCCGAATTCCGCGAATACGAGCGCCTGTCCACCACCGTGCTCAACGCCGCGGTCGGGCCGAAGATGGCGCGCTATCTGGAGCGCTTCCTGAACCGCGTGCGTGAATTGGACATCGGCCATGAGCCGCACACCATCCACTCCAACGGCGGCCTGATGTCGATCGCCACCGTGCGCCAGTACCCGGTCCGCACCTGCCTGTCGGGGCCGGCCGCGGGCGTGGTCGGTGCGGCCGCGGTGGGACGCGCCATCGGCACCCTGAACCTCGTGACGTTCGATGTGGGCGGCACCAGCACGGACGTCTCGCTGGTATGCGAAGGCCGTCCGCTGTTCACGTCGCACCGCCACGTCGCCGGGTACCCGGTCAAGACACCCATGGTCGACATCCACGTCATCGGCGCGGGCGGCGGCAGCATCGCCTGGCTGGACGACGCCGGTGCGCTGAAGGTCGGGCCGCACAGCGCGGGCGCGGTGCCCGGCCCCGTGGGCTACGGCCGCGGCGGCCAGGAACCCACCATCACGGACGCCGAGATTGCGCTGCAGCGGCTCAACCCGGTGGCGCTCTTGAACGGCCGCATGCCGGTGTATGCGGACGCCGCCCGCGAGGTCATCCGCAGCCGTGTCGCCGAACCGCTGGGGCTGGACATGGAGGCGGCCGCCGAAGGCATTCTGCGTATTGCCGCGGCCAACATGAGCCGTGCGATCCGCGCGGTCTCCACCGAGCGCGGCTACGACCTCTCGCGCTTCGCGTTGTATGCGTACGGCGGCGCAGGCCCGCTGCATGCGGTGGAAGTGGCCGAGGAATGCGGTATTCCCGTCGTCATTGTGCCGCAGGAGCCGGGCACGATGTGTGCGCGCGGCATCCTGCTCACGGATATCTCTTTCGACTTCGTGCAAAGTGAAATTTCGCTGGCCGATGCGGATAGCTGGCCCGCGATCTCCGCGATCTTCGATGGCCTGCGCACGCAGGCCCAAAATTGGCTGGAATCGGAACGCGTCGACCCGGCGCTGCGCGTATGCCACAGCGCCATCGACGCGCGCTACGAGGGTCAGAACTTCGAGGTGCAGGTCAGCCTGGACGACACCGGCGCAGGCGGCTACGCGGAATTCGCGCGCCGCTTCGCAGAGGCGCATGAGCGCGAATACGGCTACACCGTGGACGACCGCAAGGTGCAGATCATCAACTGCCGCATGCAGGCCGTCGGGCAGGTCGTGAAGGCGCCGCTTGCGCCAAGGCACGTGGGCGGCGCGCTGCAGGACGCGGCGCTGGGTCAGCGCAAGGCGTACTTCGGCCCGGCGCATGGCTGGCTGGAAACTCCCGTCTATGACCGGGACCGCGTGCCCACCGGCGCAACGTTCACGGGCCCCGCGTTGCTCGAGGAAATGAGCTCGACCACCGTCGTGGGCGTGGGTCATGAGGCCTGCGCCGACGAGTACGGCAACCTGATCATCCGCCTGCAAGGAGGCTCGCATGAGTAAGCCTGATTCTGTTCAATCCCGCGCCGCGGACGCCACGCCCACGCTGGCGGATCCCATCGGCATGGAGGTCTTCTGCAACCGCCTGCTGTCGATCACCGAGGACATGAACAACACGCTGGTGCGCGCGTCGTTCTCAACCAACATCAAGGAGCGCAAGGACTGCTCGGTGGCGCTGTTCGACGCCACCGGGCGGCTCGTCGCCCAGGGCACGCAGATTCCGCTGCACCTGGGATCGCTGGACGGCGCCATGCGCGCCATCCTGCGCACGTTTCCGGCTGACCAGATCCGCGACGGCGATGTGTATATCTGCAATGACCCGTACCTGGCCGACGGCAGCCACCTGCCTGACATCAACATCATCACGCCGGTGTTCTGGGACGGCGTGTTGCGCTTCTTCGCGGCCAACATCGCGCACCATTCCGACGTGGGCGGCGCGGTGCCCGGTTCGATCGCCGGGGGGCTGAAATCGATCTTCGAGGAAGGCATCCGCATCCCCGCCTGCCGCATCGCCCGCGCGGGCGAGACCGACGAGGATCTGCTGCGCCTGATCTGCGCCAATACGCGCGACCCGGAAGAACGGGTGCTCGACCTGCGCGTACAGATGGCAACCAACCGCCGTGGCGCCGCCGCGGTGCAGGGCCTGATCCGCCAGATGGGATTGGAGGCGGTGTTGCGGTCGGTGGACGACGTGATCACTTACACCCGCAAACGCCTCTTGAACCGCATCGCCGAGCTGCGCGCCGGCAGCTACACGTTCCGCAGCGATCTGGACGACGACGGCATGGGGGGTGACCCGGTGCCGATCCAGGTGACGCTGACCGTCAGCGCCGACAATCTGCACTTTGATTTCGAAGGATCCGGCAAACAGGCGCGCGGCGCGATGAACCTGCCGTTCAACGCGTTGCGCGCTTGCGTGTACTACGCGGTGAAGGCGCTGCTGGATCCGGACCTGGCGCCCAACGCGGGGTTGTTCGACCCCATCACGCTGGCGGCGCCGGTGGGCACCATCACCAATCCCGAACACCCTGCCGCGGTTGGCGCTCGCTCGATCACCGCGCAGAAGGTCGCCGGCGCGATCTTCGGTGCTTTTCGCGGCCTGTTGCCGCCGGAAAAGACCATGGCGTCCAGCAACGACTGCTGCCCCGCCATCGTGTTCTCGGGCCGCTGGCGCGAGCGCGCGGGCCATTTCGTGTATCTGGAGACGCTGGGCGGCGGCGCGGGCGCGCGCTTCGATTCGGATGGCATGGACGCAGTGCATGTGCACATGACCAACACGTCGAACCTGCCTGTGGAAGCGCTGGAGAACGAGTACCCGCTGCGGATGGACGAGTACGCAATGATCCAGGACTCCGGCGGCGCGGGCCGCACGCGCGGCGGGATGGGGATCGCCAAGCAGATCCGCGCGGTCGGGCCGGGCATCGTGTTCTCGGCCCGCTCGGACAGCCACACGGTCGGCGTGGCCGCAGGCGTGGATGGCGGGCGCGACGGGCGCCGTGCGCGGCTGATCCGCAACTTCGGCACGCCGCAACAAGAGGAGCTGTTCTCCAAGACCGCGAACATTGCCCTGGCTGCCGGCGAAAGCGTGCGCATTGAAACGCCTGGCGGCGGCGGCTACGGGGCGCCATCGGCGCGGCCGCAGCCGCGTGTGGCGCAGGACCTGGCTGATGGCAAGATCAGCGCCGAAGCGGCACGCGCGGACTATGGCTTGTCCGCGTGAGCCGCGCTGCGCATCAACTGACGTTGAGCGTCATCGAGTACTTCATCTTGTCGTGCGGGAACGTGGTGATGGTGGCAAGCAGCAGCACGCCGCCATCACCGTAGTAGCGGCGCGTGATGACGAAGCCCGGCGTACCGATGTCGACCTGGAGCTGCTTTGCGATCGCCGCGCTGATGGGCGTGGCGGAGAACTCCTGGTTGACCTCGGTGATGCGGTCGCCGAAGTGGTCTTCGATCAGGCGCAGCAGCGAGATCCGCGACTTCACGTCGACCCGCACGTCGGAATGCGCCGGATCGGCGTAGATGAGGGTGCAGGCCGCGGCGACGTCCGGGTCGTCGAGCGTCTTGATGGAGTTGATGTGCAGCCACTGCTGGCCGGGCTCGCAGCCCAGCGTTTCCGCAAGACGCTTGGTGAGCTTTACCGTGCGCACGTCGTGCACCAGCAGCGCCGCATTGCGTGCGTACTGCAGGAGGTCGGGGAACTGCGAGATGCGCTGCGTGAAGCGCGTGCTGGCGCGCGCCGTTTCCACGCGCGTGCCCACGCCCGGACGGCGCGACACCACGCCGGCAACGGTCAGCATGCGGATGGCTTCGCGGATCGTGTGACGGCTGGCGCCGAACTGTTCGCACAGTTCATGTTCAGTCGGAAGCAGCGTCATCACGGGATAGCGCCCCGAACTGATGTCCTGCGACAGCGATTGATAGATGCTCTTGTAGCGCGGTCCGCCCGCCACGTCAGCCGGGAGCGCCGCGCCAGGCCGGCCGCGCGCTTCCCGCTCCCCGCCTGGGCTGGCAGCGCGCTCGGAAGATCGGGTCATGAGGGAAGCCTCCTTGATTGGTTTTATAGGGTTTGTCCGGACAATAACCGATTGACAAGGCAGTCTTGCCGGATCCATTATTTGTCCGGACATTCATGTACGGACAAATTGTACGGCGGACATGAAGTCGCCGGGCAACAAATCAGTCGGTTCTTGCAGTTCTCTTCCAAAATTCGGGGGTTCTCATGAGCAAGGTACTTGCAGTGCTCGCGGCCGCGGCGGTCGCGGCCGGGCTGGGCGCAAACGCACAGGCGCAGCAGAAACTGGTGGTCGCCGGCTACGGCGGGTCGTTCGAAGACATCATGCGCAAGGACATCTTCCCGCCCTTCGCCAAACAGCACGGTGTCGAACTGGACTACGTCGCCGGCAACTCCACCAACACCGTCGCGCGCCTGCAGGCGCAAAAAAGCAACCAGCAGATCGACGTCGCCATCATCGACGACGGTCCCATGTACCAGGCCATTGCGCTGGGCTTTTGCGAGCCCATCAAGAACCTGCCCGCCGACGACATCTACACCACCGCCCGCTACAAGGACGACAAGGCCGTCGCCATCGGCATCGTCGCCACCGGCATCATGTACAACAAGAAGGTCTTCGACGAAAAGAAATGGGCCCCGCCCACCTCGTGGAAAGACCTGAAGGACCCCAAGTACAAAAAGCAGCTCGTCATCCCGCCGCTCAACAACACCTACGGCCTGCACACGCTGGTCGAATATGCCCGCGAAGGTGGCGGCGGCGAAAAGAAGATCGACCCGGGTTTCACCACCTTCAAGAACGAGGTTGGTCCCAACGTCCTGGTCTATGAGCCCTCGCCCGGCAAGATGACCGAACTCTTCTCCAGCGGCCAGGCCACCATCGCGGTGTGGGGCAGCGGCCGCGTCAAGGCCTTTGCCGATACGGGCTTCCCGGTGGGCTTCGTCTATCCGCAGGAAGGCGCGTACGCGCTCCTGTCGTCCGTGTGTCCGATCGCCAAGTCCAACGCCAATCCGAAGGCGCAGGCCTTCGTGGAATACCTGGTGTCGCCCGAGGTTCAGGAGAAGCTCGCCTCCGCTTACGGCTATGGCCCGGTCAACAAGAAAGCCAAGGTGGCTGACGATCCTCGCGTGCCGCTTCCTATCGGCAAGCGTGCCGCCGACCTCATCGTGATCGACTGGGACACCGTCAACCAGAACCGGGACGACTGGAACAAGCGCTGGACGCGGGAAATCGAGCGCTGACTGCGTGTGCATAAGGGCGGCGCCAGCGCCGCCCACCGGGAGCATTCATGACCTATCTCGTGCTTGACCGCCTGAGCAAGCGCTATGGCGACACCACTGCCGTTGAAAACCTGAGCCTGTCGGTAAACCAAGGCGAGTTCATCTCGCTGCTGGGCCCGTCCGGCTGCGGCAAGACCACCACGCTGCAGATGATCGCGGGCTTCGTCGAGCCGTCCGGCGGCAGCATCGTGCTGAACGGCAAGGACGTCAGCAAGGTGCCCGCCAACAAACGCGGGCTGGGCATGGTGTTCCAGAACTACGCGCTCTTTCCGCACATGACCGCCGCCGAGAACGTCTCCTTCGGCCTGGAGATGCAACGCGTCAAGAAAGACGAGCGGCTGGCCCGCGTGGCGGACGCGCTCAAGCTCGTGGGCCTGTCGCATCTGGCCGACCGCCATCCGGCGCAAATGTCGGGCGGGCAGCAGCAGCGCGTCGCGCTGGCGCGCGCGCTCGTCATCCGGCCGAGCGTGCTGCTGCTGGACGAACCGCTCTCCAACCTGGACGCCAAGCTGCGCGAAGAAATGCAGCTTGAACTGCGCAGCATTCAGCGCACCGTCGGCACCACCACCATTCTCGTCACGCACGACCAGTCCGAGGCGCTGGCGCTGTCCGATCGCATCGTGGTCATGAACCAGGGGCGCGTCGAACAGGTGGCTGAACCTTTTGCCGCGTACGAGGGACCCGCCAGCCATTTTGTCGGCGGCTTTCTGGGCAAGGCCAACGTCTTCACCCCGCAGGCCGAGCAATACGAAGGCGAAATGCGCGCCCGCATCGGCGAGGCGCATATCGGTCTGGAAGGCGCGCCGGTGCCGCAGGGCGCCGTGATCGTCCGCCCCGAAAAGATCCTGTTCTCCGAACCCGCGGCCTGTGCGTTGCCCGGCCGCATGAAGACGCGCGTCTTCCAGGGCAATCACTGGCTGTGCCAGGTGGAAACGTCAGTTGGCGAGGTCATGGTGATTCGCCAGAACGACGGCGTGCCGGTGCCCGCCGAAGGCGAACCTGTGCATCTGCGCTGGCGCGCGCAGGACATGTGCACCGTCGATCCGGCCGCTGCGCCGCAAGGCAAAGCCTCATGACCGCGCGCACCAATCCGTGGGTGCTGAGCGCGCCGGCGCTGGTGGTGTACGCCACGTTCCTCGTTGTGCCGATGGCGCTGGTGTTCCTGATCAGCTTCTTCGACTTCCAGTTTTATGGCGGCATGCAGGCCACCTTTACCTGGAAGAACTACATCGAGATCTTCTCGGACGGCTACTACTACGAGATCTACGCGCGCACCTTTGGCGTGGCCGCGGCCGTGACGGTCGCATGCCTGATTCTTGGCACGGCCGAAGCCTACGTGCTGTCTCGCATGGCCAATCCGTGGAAGGGTCTCTTCCTGATGGTGGTGCTGGGGCCGTTGCTGATATCCGTGGTGGTCCGCACGCTGGGCTGGGCGCTGCTGTTCGGATCGACCGGCCTCATCAACAAGGCGCTGATGGGCATCGGGCTGATATCAACGCCCATTGACCTCATGTACAGCAACCTGGGCGTGGGCATTGCGCTCACGCACGTGCTGGTGCCCTTCATGGTGATCTCGGTGTGGGCATCCTTGCAGCGGATCAATCCCGCCACCGAGGCCGCCGCGCTGTCGCTGGGCGCCAGCCAGTTCACCGTGATCCGGCGCGTAATCGTGCCGCAGGTGATGCCCGGCATCCTGTCCGGCGCCATCATGGTGTTCGCAATGGCGGCAAGCTCATTCGCCACGCCGGCCATCATCGGCGGACGCCGCCTGAAGAACGTGGCCACGGCCGCGTACGACGAATTCCTGAACACGCTGAACTGGCCGCTGGGCGCGGCGCTTGCCGTGGTGCTGCTGGTGGCGACCGTGGTGGTCCTGCTGTCCGCCAACCGCATCATCGAGCGCCGCTACGGCGCGGTGTTCAACCAGGCCGGAGGCTGACATGCAATTTCGCAACGGCCCCATCGGCCTCGTCTTCCACACGCTGTTCATCCTCTTCATCCTGGCGCCCATCGTCATGGTGTGCGCGGTCGCGTTCACGTCCGAAGGCTTCATCTCGCTGCCGTCGGGCGGGCTGTCTCTGCGCTGGTTCCGCGCCATCCTGGACAACCCGCGCTTTGTCGACGCGTTCTGGTTCAGCTTGGGGCTGGGCACGCTGTCGGCCACGCTCGCCATCGCACTGGCAGTGCCCAGCGCGCTGGCAATCGCGCGCAACCGCTTTCCCGGCCGCGAGGCGCTGGTGGCGTTCTTCCTGTCGCCGCTGATGATTCCGCACGTGGTGTTGGGCTTGGCGTTCCTGAAGTTCTTCACGACCGTCGATCTGGCCGGCACCTACTTCGGCCTGGTGGTGGCGCACGTAATCCTGGTCATGCCCTACGCGTTGCGGCTGGTGCTGGCGTCGGCGGCGGGCATCGACCCGGCGCTGGAACGCGCGGCGCAATCGCTGGGCGCGTCCAACTGGACGGCCTTCCGGCGCGTGGTGCTGCCGCTGCTCTTGCCGGGCGTGGTGAGCGGCTGGGTGATCGCGTTCATCACCAGCTTTGACGAACTGACGATGTCGATCTTCATCGCCTCGCCGTCCACCACAACCTTGCCGGTGCGCATCTTCCTGCATATCGAGGACACCATCGATCCGCTGGTCACAGCCGTGTCGGCGGTGCTGATCTACGTGACCATCATTGCCATATTCATCCTGGACCGCGCCGTCGGCCTGGAAAAGCTGTTTGTAGGAAAGGGACGCTGATGACGGACGAGAAACAACTGGCGCCGCGCGCGCCCACGCACCGCGGCATCTACGATGCGGCGGTGATCGGGGGCGGGCTGGTCGGATCGGCCGTGGCCTACGGGCTGCGGCGCGAGCTGGACCACGTGGCCGTGCTGGACGAGGGCGACGTGGCCTACCGGGCCTCGCGCGGAAACTTCGGGCTGGTGTGGGTGCAGAGCAAGGGCATGGGCCTGCCACGCTACGGCGTGTGGACCATGACATCGGCAAACGGCTGGCCCCGGCTTGCGGCTTTGCTGCAGGAAGAGACCGGGGTCGACGTGCATCTGGAGCAGCGCGGCGGGCTGCACGCGCTCCTGAGCGACGAAGAAGTCGAGGCGCGCACCCGCTTCATGAGCACGCTGCTCGCGCAGCCCGGCATGGCCCAGTACGACTGGAAGATGCTGGACCGCGCCGAAGTCGCCGACCTGGTCCCGGGCATCGGGCCGGACGTGCGCGGCGCGACGTGGACGCCGGTGGACGGCATCGCCAATCCGCTTAAGCTGCTGCGCGCGCTGCACATGAGTTTTGCACAGCGGGTTGTGGATTACCTGCCGCAGCGGCCGGCGCAGAGCATCCGCCTGCGTGACGGTGTGTTCGATATCGCCACGCCAAGCGGGACGGTGCGCGCGCACAAGGTGGTGCTGGCCTCTGGCCTGTCCAACAAGCAGCTTGGCGAGCAGGTGGGACTGGACGTGCCGGTGCGCCCGCAGCGCGGGCAGATCATCGTGCTGGAGCGCACGCGCCGCATGCTGGAAACCCCGCTGTCCACGCTGCGTCAGACCGATGAAGGCACCTGGCTGATCGGCGACTCGCAGGAAGAGGCCGGCTATGTGGACAACCTGGTGGGCCTGCCCATCCTCGGCACGCTGGCCGACCGCGCGGTGCGCACGTTGCCCGCGCTGCGCGATGTGCGCGTGGTCCGCAGCTGGGCGGCGCTGCGCGTCATGTCCAAGGACGGCTTTCCCATTTATCAGCAATCCGAAACGTGTCCGGGGGCGTTCGTCGCCACCTGTCACAGCGGCGTGACGCTTGCCGCCGCGCATGCGCTCAATCTGGCGCCCATGATCGCCGCCGGCAGGCTGGCCGACGACATGGCGCCCTTCTCGACCCGGAGGTTTCATGTTCAAGCGGCTTGACGAGGCGCAGCGGCAGGCGCAGGGCGCGCCGGTGCGGGTAACGGTCAATGGGGCCGAGATGCTGTGCCGTCAGGGCGACAGCGTGGCGGCCGCGCTGTTTGCGGGTGGCGTGCAGGCCTGTCGCGATACCGCGGTCAACGAGGTGCCGCGCGGGCCGTACTGCATGATGGGCGTCTGCTACGACTGCCTGGTCACCATTGACGGACAAGCGAACCAGCAGGGCTGCATGACGCCCGTGCGGGAAGGAATGAAGATCGAGCGCCAGTTGGGTGCGCGCAAGGTGCAGGCATGATCGACACGACGCAATGCGATTTGCTGGTGGTGGGCGCAGGCCCGGCGGGTCTGGCGGCCGCAACGCTGGCGGCGAACCTGGGCGTGGACACCGTGCTGCTGGATGAGCAGCCCGCGCCGGGCGGCCAGATCTACCGCGCGATCACCACCACGCCGGTTACCGACCGCGGCATTCTGGGCGAAGACTATTGGCATGGCGCGACGCTGGTGCCGCCGTTTCAGCAGTCCGGCGCGCGTTATGTGCCGGGAGCGACGGTGTGGGCCGTGGCCCAGCGCACGGCGCCCGAATCAGCGGAAGGCTTCGAGGTGGCGTATTCGGTGGCGGGCGAGGCGCGCATCGTGCACGCGCGCCGGCTGCTGCTGGCCACCGGTGCGCAGGAACGTCCCTTTCCGATTCCGGGCTGGACGCTGCCGGGCGTCATCACCGCGGGCGCGGCGCAGATTCTCTTGAAATCCTCGGGTGTCGTGCCATCCGATCGCACGGTGCTGGCCGGTTGCGGCCCGCTGCTGTATCTGGTGGCCTGGCAGTACCTGAATGCGGGCGTGAAGGTGGACGCGCTGCTGGAAACCACGCCGCCCGGCCGCATGGGCCAGGCGCTGCCCAAGGTCTGGGGTTTTCTGCGCTCGCCGTATCTGGGCAAGGGGCTGAAGCTGCTGCGCGCGGTCAAGGCCGCCGTGCCTATCGTCAAGGGCGTAACGGCGCTGGAAGCGCTGGGCGACGGCAAGCTGCAAAACGTGCGCTACACCGCCGGCGGCGTCACCAAGATTCTGCCCGCCGATCAGCTCATGCTGCACCAAGGCGTGGTGCCCAACGTGAACTTGTCGCGCGCCGTGGGCGTGGCGCATCGGTGGAACGACGCGCTGGACTGTTGGGAGCCGGAGGTCGACGAGTGGGGCACGACGGCGGTGGACGGCATCGGCATGGCCGGGGACGGCGCGGGCATCGCGGGCGCGGTGGCGGCCGAACACCGGGGCCGGCTGGCCGCGTTGCAGGCGGCGCATCTGCTGGGCCGCATCGATGCGGGCAAACGCGACAACCAGGCCGCCGCGCCGCGCGAGGCGCTGGCCCGTGCCGTGCGGGGCCGCGAGTTCTTCGACACGCTCTACAAGGCCCCTGAAGCGTTCCGGCGTCCCACCGGCGACACGATCGTGTGCCGCTGCGAGGAAGTCACCGCCGCGCAGGTGCGCGAAACCGTCAAGCTGGGTTGCAGCGGTCCGAATCAGATGAAGGCGTTCCTGCGCTGCGGCATGGGACCGTGCCAGGGCCGTTTCTGCGGCCTGACGGTGGCCGAGATCATTGCCGAGGAGCGCGGCGTGCCGACCGAGGAGGTGGGCTACTACCGGCTGCGTTTCCCGACCAAGCCGCTCACGCTGGGCGAACTGGCGTCGTTGCCCCAGACCGACGATTCGCGTCAGGCCGTCGTCCGCCTGAAGAAATGACGGGTGGACGCCATGACCGTTCAGACGCGGGCGGCTGAAGTCATCATCATCGGCGGCGGGCTGCACGGCAGCTCGGCCGCGCTGCATCTGGCGCGCGCCGGCGTGCGCGCGCTGGTCATCGAAAAGAACTACGTGGGGCGGCACGCCTCGGGCGTCAATGCGGGCGGCGTGCGCACGCTGTCGCGCCATCTGGCCGAAGTGCCGCTGGCGCTGGCCTCGCGCGAGCTTTGGTATCGCATCGGCGAGCTGGTGGACGACGACTGCGGCTTCGAGCAGCACGGGCAGGTGCGGGTTGCCGAAAATGCGGCTGACGCCGAGACACTGCGCGCGCGGCTCAAGACCATGACGGATCACGGCTATACACACGAGCAGTGGATAAGCCGTGAAGACCTGCTGGACCTGATTCCCGCGATTGCGCCCACGGTGCAAGGCGGCCTGATCGCGCGCGAGGACGCGGCGGCCGATCCCTACCGCACCACCCTCGCCTTTCGCATGAAGGCCGCGAGCCTGGGCGCGCAGTTTCTAGAAGGCGTGCGCGTGCACAGCGTGGCGCGGCACGACGGGCAGTGGCGCGTGGAGACGGACGCCGGCGTGTACACCGCGCCGCAGGTGCTGAACTGCGCGGGCGCGTGGGCCGACCGGATCGCCGAGCAATGGGGCGAGCCGGTGCCGCTGTTGCCCATCAGTCCCATGATGCTCGTGACGCTGCGCATGGACCACTTCCTGGATCCCGTGGTGCTAGGCACCGGCCGGGCGCTGTCGTTCAAGCAGCGCACCAATGGCACCGTGCTGATCGGCGGCGGCCGGCGCGCCTGGGTGGACCGCGACGCCGAGTGGACCGAACTGGATTTCCGCTCGCTGGCCGAGGGCGCGCGTACGGTGGTCGACCTGTTTCCGCACATGCGCGATGCGATCGTGAACCGCGGCTGGGCGGGCATCGAAGCGGCCATGCCCGACGAGATTCCCGTGATCGGGCGCAGCAGCCGGCACGAGACGGCCTTTCACGCCTTCGGGTTTTCGGCGCACGGCTTTGAGCTCGGGCCCATCGTCGGCCGCATCATGGCCGACCTGATCACGACTGGCGCGACAGACATGCCGATCGCCCCATTCCGGATCGAACGATTCTCGGATGCCGGCCAGGCATCCGGCTCATCCACCAAGGAGCAAGACCAATGAACGATATCGTGCGCAAGGAAACGAATGAGCGCCTGTCGCGCATCGTGATTCACGGCGACACCGTGTACGTGGCGGGCGTGACCTCGAATGCGGAAGGCGGGATCGCCGCGCAGACGCGCGACGTGCTGGCCAAGATCGACGGCTATCTGAAGCAGGCGAACACCGACAAGTCGCGCCTGTTGACCGTGCAGATCTGGCTCAAGGACATCGAGCGCGACTTTGCCGGCATGAACGCGGTGTGGGCCGAGTGGGCGCTGCCCAGAGCGATGCCCACCCGCGCCACGTGCGAGGCCAAGCTGGCGTCGCCTGATCTGCTGGTGGAGATCATCGTGACGGCCGCCGCGCAGCCGGCGTACGTCAGCGGGCCGGTGTCTGAAAGCTGACGGCGCCGGGGCGGCCCGGCAGGTTCAGGGTGGCGGTGGCTGGCGGCGTGGTTGCCACCACCTTGCCGGCGCGCAGCACCATCAGGCGCGTGGCGCGCAGGCGCAAGGCCTCGACCGCGTCGCGCGCCTGCAGCAGCACCAGGTCGGCGCGCTTGCCGACCGCCAGGCCCGTTTCGTCCAGGCCAAGAATCTTGGCAGGCGTGGTGGTGACCGCTTCGAAACAGGCGCGCATGGCGTCCTGGCCCGTCATCTGGCCGACATGCAGGCCCATGTGCGCGACTTCCAGCATGTCGCCGGAACCCAGGCTGTACCACGGGTCCATCACGCAGTCGTGGCCGAAGGCGACCGGCACGCCCGCCGCCATCAGCTCCGGCACGCGCGTCATGCCGCGGCGCTTGGGGTACGTGTCGTGGCGGCCCTGCAGCGTGATGTTGATGAGCGGATTCGCAATCGCGGACACGCCCGCCTCGCGGATCAGCGGGATCAGCTTGGACACGTAGTAGTTGTCCATCGAGTGCATGGACGTCAGGTGCGAACCCGTCACGCGGCCGTGCAGGCCAAGCCGCTGCGTGTGATACGCCAGCGTCTCGATGTGGCGCGACAGCGGATCGTCGCTTTCGTCGCAGTGCATGTCCACGCGCAGGCCGCGCTCGGCCGCCAGTTCGCACAGGATGCGCACGGATTCGGCGCCGTCCTGCATGGTGCGTTCGAAGTGCGGAATGCCGCCCACCACGTCCACGCCCATGTCCAGCGCGCGCTTCAGGTTGTCCAGCGCGCCGGGGGCGCGCAGCACGCCGTCCTGCGGGAAGGCAACGAGTTGCAGGTCCAGGTAGGGTTTGACCTTCTCGCGCACGTGCAGCAGCGCTTCCGTCGCCAGGAGGCGCGGATCACAGACGTCGACGTGCGAGCGGATCGCCAGCAGCCCGCGCGCCACGGCCCAATCGCAATAGGCCAGTGCGCGTTCCACCAGCGCTTCCTGCGTCAGCAGCGGCTTCAATTCGCCCCACAGCGCGATGCCTTCGAGCAGCGTGCCCGACTGGTTCACGCGCGGCAGCCCGAAGGACAGCGTGGAATCCATGTGGAAGTGCGCGTCGACAAAGGGCGAGGTCACCAGCTGGCCGGCGGCGTCCACGGTCTGCGCGGCTTCGGCCTTCAGCGCCGGTTCCAGCGCGGTGATGCGGCCGTCGGCCACGCCGATGTCGATGTTCTTGCGGCCGTCGGGCAGCGTGCAGTTCTTGATGATCAGATCGAGCATGTTGTTCTCAGCGGTTTAGCGTTCGCCTTTGCGATACGGTTTCATCAAGGCCTGCGGGTAGGCGGCGCGGCGCGCCATGAACACCAGGGCCAGGATGGACAGGATATAGGGCAGCATCAGGTACACCTGATACGGCAGTTCAGGCAGCCCCGGCAGCGCCGCGCCGCCCTGCTGCAGACGCAACTGCAGCGCGTCGAAGAAGGCGAAGATCAGTGCGCCCAGCAGCGCCTTGCCCGGCCGCCACGACGCAAACACCACCAGCGCCACGCAAACCCAGCCGCGGCCGTTGACCATGTTGAAGAAGAACGCATTGAACGCGGCCAGCGTCAGGAAGCTGCCGGCCACGCCCATCAGCGCCGATCCGGCCACGATAGCGCCGATACGCAGGCGCGTCACGGACAGGCCCTGGCCTTCGGCGGCGGCGGGGTTCTCGCCCACCATGCGCACGGCCAGTCCCACGGGTGTGCGGTTCAGCACCCACGCAAGAATCGGCACCGCGGCCAGCGCAATCAGCGTCATGGGCGTCTGCCCGGCCAGCACGGGGCCGATCAGCGGAATCCCGTCCAGGAACTTCATCTCGGCAAACGGCGTGATCGTCGGCGGCGTGGACACGCTGGGGAACGTGACCCGGTACGCGAAATAGCTGACGCTGGTGGCGAGCAGTGTCACGCCGAGGCCCGACACGTGCTGCGACAGGCCCAGCGGCACCGTCAGCACGGCGTGCAGCAGGCCGAACACGGCGCCGGCCAGCGCGGCGGCCAGCACGCCCACGTACAGCGGCGCGCCCAGGTACACGACCAGCCAGCCGGTGAAGGCGCCGGCCACCATGATGCCTTCGATGCCCAGGTTCAGCACCCCGGCGCGCTCGCAGAGCAGCACGCCCAGCGTGCCCAGTATCAGCGGCGTGGCCAGGCGCAGCACGGCCACCCAGAAGGCCGAGGAACTCATCAGATCCATCCATTCCATGGCGTGCTCCTCAAGCCTTGTTGCGGCGCAGGCGGTACTGCGCAAATAGCGTCGCGACCAGCATGGCGAGCAACGAGGTGGCGACGATGACGTCGGCGATGTAGTTCGGCACGGCAATGGCGCGGCTCATGCTGTCGGCGCCCACCAGCATGCCGGCCACGAAGATGCTTGCCAGGATCACGCCCAGCGGATGCAGGCCGGCCAGCATGGCGACGACGACGCCCGTGTAGCCGTAGCCCGGGGACATATCCAGCGTGACGTAGCTGGTGCGGCCCGCCACTTCGATGGCGCCGGCCAGGCCGGCCAGCGCGCCGGACAGCATGGCGGTGCCGAGCATCACGCGGTTGACCGGCAGGCCCAGAAAGCGCGACGCGTGGGCGTTGGCGCCCACCGCGCGCATCTGGAAACCGAAGACGGTGTAGCGGTTCAGCAGCCACAGGCCGAGTGCCAGGCCCGCGGCCCACAACAGGCCGGTGTGGGCGCGCGTGCGCTCGATGAGCTTGCCCAGTTCCAGGTCGCCGTTCAGCGCCACCGATTGCGGCCAGCCCATCGCCATCGGGTCCTTCATCGGGCCGTCCAGCATCATGGACACGAACAGCAGCACGATGAAGTTGCCCAGCAGCGTGGTCACGACTTCGTCGACGCCCAGGCGGGTTTTCAGGATGGCCGGAATCAGCAGGAGCAAGGCGCCGGCCAGGGCGGCCGCCAGCATCATGCCGCCGAACAGCACCGGCATCGGCAGATCGAAACCCGTGCCGCCGTGCAGGCCGCCCACGGCCACGGCCGCCAGGGCGCCCAGATACAGCTGGCCCTCGGCGCCGATGTTGTAGAAGCGCGCGCGGAACGCCACGGCACAGGCCAGGCCGGTCAGCATCAGCGGCGTGGCGCGGGTCAGGGTTTCGGACAGCGCGAAGCGCGTGCCGAACGCGCCTTCGAACAGCAGCGCGTAGGTGCGGCCGACGGGGGCGCCGGCCCAGGCCACCAGCAGTGTGCAGACCGCCAGCGTGAAGAGGATGGCCGCAATGGGCGCCAGCGCCAGCGCAAGGCGGCTGGGCTCGGGGCGGCGTTCCAGGATCAGTTTCATGGGATGCTCAATAGTGAAGAAAGCCGGGCGGAACGGTGCAAACCGTCATGCCCGGGTTCCCGTCATGGCCAGGCCGACGGTGGCGGGCGTCCACTGGGCCACCGGCTTGATCGCGACCAGCTTGCCGCCGCACAGCACGGCGATGCGGTCGGCCAGCGCGAAGATCTCTTCCAGGTCCTCGGACACCAGCAGCACGCCGGCGCCGCGCGCGCGGGCGGCCAGAAGCTGCTCGCGCACGTAGGCCACGGCGCCGATGTCCAGGCCCCATGTCGGCTGGTCGGCCACGATGAAGCGCGGCTCGCGCGCCAGTGTGCGGCCCAGGATCAGCTTCTGCATGTTGCCGCCCGACAGGCTGCGCGTGCGTACATCGAGCGAGGCGGCGCGCACGTCGAACTGCTTGGCCAGCGAGGCCGCGTACGCCTTGCCCGCGCGGGCGCGGATCAGGCCGTGACGCGCAAAGCGCTTGTCCTTCAGGTCTTCGACGATGGCGTTTTCCCACAAGGGGCTGTCGCCGATCATGCCTTCGCCGTGGCGGTCTTCCGGAATGCGGCCCACGCGCGCGGCGGTCCAGCCGGCGGGCGTGGTGGGCGCGGCGGCGTGCTCCGGTCCCAGCCGGATCGTGCCGTCCGAGGGCTGGCGCAGGCCGGTCAGCACCGACACCAGCGCCTGCTGGCCGTTGCCGGCCACGCCGGCGATGGCCACGATTTCATGCGTGTGGACCACGAGGTCAAGGCTGTCCAGGCGCGGCGCGCCGTCGCGGTTGTCGCGCACGGTGACCTGGGACAGCGTCACCACGGGGGCAGCCTGCTCGGCGGCCGTCGCGGCCTCGGCGCGCGGCATGACCACTTTGCGGCCCACCATCAGTTCGGCCAGTTCCGCGGGGTTGGTGCCCGCGGTGTCGCGTTCCGCGACCAGCTTGCCTTGCCGCAACACCGCCACGCGGCGGGACACGGCCATCACTTCGTCCAGCTTGTGCGAGATGAAGATGACCGCCAGGCCTTCGTCGACGAAGCCGCGCAGCGTCGCGAACAGATCCTGCACTTCCTGCGGCGTGAGGACTGCGGTGGGTTCGTCCAGAATCAGCACGCGGGCGCCGCGGTACAGCGCCTTCAGGATCTCGACGCGCTGCTTTTCACCTACAGAAAGCGTGCCGACGCGCGCGTCGGGGTCCACGCCCAGTCCGAAGCGCTGGCCGAGTTCCACGAGGCGCTTGCGGGCCTGGCCGCGGCCCGAGGCCAGCTTCCAGAGCGATTCGGTGCCCACCATGATGTTGTCCAGCACAGTGAGGTTGTCGGCCAGCGTGAAGTGTTGATGCACCATGCCGACGCCCGCCGCCAGCGCGGCATCGGGCCGGCCGGCGGGCAGCGGTTTGCCGAAGACTTCGATACTGCCGGCGTCGGCCACATAGTGGCCGAACAGGATCGACACCAGGGTCGATTTGCCGGCGCCGTTCTCGCCCAGCAAGGCCAACACTTCGCCCTGGCGGAGCGTAAGCGAGACATCGTCGTTGGCCGTGAGGCTGCCGAAGCGTTTGGTGATCCCCGTCAGTTGCAGGGCGAGAGGCGCTTGGTTCATCGTGCCGAGGACTTGGGTTCTTTGTCGTTGACCTTCACGGTGAAGCTGCCGTCCAGGATGGCTTTTTCCTTGGCCTGGACCTTGGCGATCAGGTCGGCGGGGATCTTCTGTTCGAACGTGCCCAGCGGCGCGAGCGACGAGCCCTTGTGCTTCATCAGCGAGTACTGGCCGAAGTCATCGGCCTTGAACGCGCCGGCCTTCACCTGCTTGAGGGCTTCTTCGATGGTCGGGATCATGCTCCACAGCGCCGAGGCCACCACCGTCTCCGGGTACTGCGGCTGCGTGTCGATCACGTTGCCGATGGCCAGCTTGCCGCGTTCCTTGGCGGCGTCCGACACGCCAAAGCGCTCGGCGTACAGCACGTCCGCGCCCTTGTCGATCATGGCGAAGGCGGCTTCCTTGGCCTTCGGGGGATCGAACCACGAGCCGATGAAGGTCACGGTGAACTCGGCCTTCGGGTTCACTTCCTTGACGCCTTCCATGAAGGCGTTCATCAGGCGGTTCACTTCGGGGATGGGGTAGCCGCCCACCAGGCCGATCTTGCCGGTCTTGCTCATGCCGCCGGCGATCATGCCGGTCAGGTAGGCCGGTTCCTGGATGTAGTTGTCGAACACCGAGAAGTTGGGCTGCTGCGGCTTGCCCGACGAACCCATCAGGAAGGCGGTCTGCGGATAGTCCTTGGCGACCTTGCGGGCCGCGGCTTCGACCGCGAAGGCTTCGCCCACGATCAGCTTGTTGCCCTGCTCGGCGTACTGGCGCAGCACGCGCTCGTAGTCGGCGTTGGTGACGTTTTCCGAGAACGTGTATTCGATCTCGCCGCGGTCGCGCGCGGCGGACAGCGCGATGTGGATGCGCGACACCCATTGCTGTTCGACCGGCACCGTGTAGACGGCGGCGACCTTGATCTTGGCGGGCGCCTGCGCCAGGGCCGCGCCCGAGAACAGCAGCGCGCCTGCGGCAGCCAGGGCCAGCTTGAGCAGGCCGCGGCGGGCGATGCCGCCGGCGGACGAAAGGGATAGGGATTTCATGCGGGTGACTCCTACGCGGGGAAGGACAGGAAATGGAGGGATGGGGGGATGCCGCCCGCCGCACGGAGGCCGCTGCCGCAGGCAGGCGTGCCGGGCAGATCGTGCGTGAACGGGGGCGTGGGATCGGTCATCGGATGGGAGCGCCAGGCGGCGCACCCGGCCAAATGGTCGAGTTCTCAGCCTGTCCTGGCGAAGCAATATGTATGCCACGGGGCGTTCCCGCGACAAGGCGGGGAAACCTGATGGCCGGGCAGGATTATAGGCACCCTCGCGGGGAAGCGTGGCACCAGTTTGGTGCGTGGTGTCCCGATAGATGGACGCGGGCAAGCCGCGCGACGCGCGGCAATGGAACGCACCGTTGCCGCGCGGCCGGCAGGGTCTATGCCCCAAGCGCGAGGCTGCGCACCTAAAATTGCGCCGATGAGCCGCGCCCGCGCGCGGCAAGCTGGAAATCCCAATGCAAGATATTCAATTGCTGCTCGAACAGTACGGCGGGTGGCTCGTGTTCGCCAACGTCCTCATCGAGCAGGCCGGCCTGCCGGTGCCCGCCTATCCCATGATGATCGCCGCCGGCGCGCTGGCCGGCGCCGCCGGCTGGCTTGTGCCGCTGCTGGCCGCCACCGCCGCGTGCATCATTGCCGACAGCCTCTGGTACTGGGCGGGGCGGCGTTACGGGTCGCGCCTGCTGGGCGTGGTCTGCAAGCTGTCGCTGTCGCAGGACTCGTGCATCCGCCAGACGCAGCGCCTGTACCTGCGCATCGGCGTGCGCGCGCTGCTGGTGTGCAAGTTCCTGCCGGGCGCGGGCGCGCTGTCCACCGTCATGGCCGGGCTGACCAACACGCCTTACCGCCGCTTCTTCCTCTATGACCTGGCCGGCGCGTTGATCTGGGTGGGATCGGCCCTGCTGCTGGGCGGCCTGTTCCACAGCGTCATCAATGACGTGCTGGACATCCTGGGCACCTACGGCCCGATGGGGCTGGCGGTGCTGGCGGCCGTGCTGGCGCTCTACATCGTGGCGCGCTTTCTGCGGCGCAAGATCCTGCTGCGCAGCCTGCGCGTCATTCCGCGTCTGTCGGTCGACGAGCTGATGCAATGGCGCCAGAACGGCCGCGAGGCGCTGGTCTTCGACGTGCGGCCCGAGGCGCAGCGCGATGCCGCACGCATTCCGGGCGCCGTGGCCGTGGACCTGAAACAGCCACTGCCCGCGCTGGATCCCGGCGCGATCGATTCCGACATCGTGGTCTATTGCGCGTGCCCGAACGAAGTGTCGGCCGCCCTGCTCGCCTCGCGGCTGCGCGCGGCCGGCTACCGCAAGATCTGGGCGTTGCGCGGCGGCTACGAGGCCTGGGTGGAGCGCGAACAGCAGGCCTGAAGCGTCCAGCGCATGATCCTTTGGCCGCAGCGGGTGCGCGGCGCCGTGGCCCGGGCGCATAATGCCCGCATCGGCCCGCGCCTGACGCGGGCAGCCAACAGGAGACAGGCATGCGGTTGTTGTTCTTGGGCGCCGGCGGCACCGGCGGATACTTTGGCGGACGCGCGGCGCAAGCCGGCGCGGACGTGACGTTCCTGGTGCGCGAGCCGCGTGCCGCGCGCATCCGCGAACACGGGCTGCGCATCCAGAGCCCGCTGGGTGACGCCACGCTGCACCCCAAGCTGGTCACGCAGCAGACGTTGCAAGAGAGCTATGACGTCGTCGTGCTGTCCTGCAAGGCCTATGACCTGGACAGCGCCATCGAGGCCATCCGCCCCGCCGTGGGACCGGACACAGCGGTGCTGCCCATCATGAACGGCGTGCTGCAGTACGACGTGCTGGACCGCGAGTTCGAGCCGCATCGCGTGCTGGGCGGCCTGTGCCAGATCAACGCCACGCTCGGCCCCGAAGGCGAAGTCGTCCACCTGGGCAAGCATGCCAACCTGGTGTTCGGCGAACGCGCCGGTCCCGCCCGCAGCGAGCGTTGCGTGGCGCTGGAGCAGGCGCTGGCGGGCGGCGAATACGTCAGCCGCCTCAGCGAAAACATCTACCAGGACATCTGGGAAAAATACGTCATGCTGACGACGCTGGCCGCCGCCACGTGTCTGATGCGCGGCTCGGTGGGCGAGATCGCGTCCACCGACGATGGCGTGGACTTCCTGCTCGGTCTGCTGCAGGAATCGCAGGCGGTGGCCGCGGCTTCGGGCCACACCGTGCGGCCGGAGGCCGATGCCACCGTGCGCAAGCTGCTGGCGGACCGCACCCAGCCCATGACCGCCTCCATGTTCCGCGACCTGCGCCAGGGCTTGCCCGTCGAGGCGGACCACATCGTCGGCGACATGGTCCGCCGCGCCCGCACGCTGGGCGTGGATGCCACGTATCTGCGCGTCGCGTATTCGCACCTGCAGGTCTATCAGGCGCAACGCGCCGCCCGCTGATCGCGGGGGCGGCCCCTGTTCAAGCGGGGCTGCCGGGCGCACACTGATTGGGCGTGCCGCCGCTGCGTGCACGTCCGGGTCAAACCTCCCGCCCCCCGCTCACGCCGGATTGGTGCACGGATTGCAAAAAACTCTTCCTCATTGACGGGTTTTTCGTTCGGATTTGACCGAATAGTATGGCTTTGCCTTGAGCCGGAGCGTGTTCCACCGCAATCGTGCGGCGGCTGTTCCCGGCCCATTCCTCCCAGGAGCAAGACCATGAAAATCGCATTGATCGGCATTACCGGACGCGTGGGTTCGCGCGTGGCAGACGAATTGCTCAAGCGCGGCCATCAGGTGACGGGCATCGCCCGCAACCCGGCCGAGGTCAACGAGCAGCCCGGCCTGACCGTCCGCCAGGGCGACGCCACCGATCCCGAAGGGCTGACCCCGATCCTGGCCGGCCATGACGCCGTCATCAGCGCCACGCGTTTCGTGTCCACCGATGCCAAGCCGCTTCTGACCGCCGTGAAGAACGCCGGCGTGCCGCGACTGCTGGTGGTAGGCGGCGCCGGTAGCCTGCTGGTCGCACCCGGCAAGATGCTCATCGACACCCCCGAATTTCCCGATGCCTACAAGCCCGAGGCCCGTGCGGGCGTCGTGTTCCTGGACACGCTGCGCCAGGAAAAGGTGCTGAACTGGACCTTCCTGTCGCCGTCCGCCATCTTCGAACCGGGCGAGCGCACCGCGACGTTCCGCGTGGGCGACGACCACCTCTTGGCCGACGACGACGGCAAGAGCTGGATTTCGATGGAAGACTACGCGATCGCCCTGGCCGACGAGGTCGAGACGCCGCAGCATTCGCGTCGCCGTTATACCGTCGGATACTGATCCTCGGCCGCGTTTGTTTGTAAACTGGCAGGCCGCCAGCCGGCGTCATCTGAGTAGTCCTGTATGCGTATGAAGTGGAAATCCTTGGCCGTCTGTCTGCTGGTTGCCTCCAGTTGTGTGGCGGCTGCGCCGGCGCTTGCGGCCGCGCCGCAGTCGAACAAGGAAATCGCCGTTGCGTTCTTCCGCATGATGTTCCAGGACCGCGATGTCGACGAGGCAGTGCGCCGGTATGTCGGCCCCAACTACACCCAGCACAATCCGTACATGCAGGACGGCGTCGGGCCGATGGTCGACTTTTTTCCGCGCTACTTCGAGCAGCATCCGCAGGCCATCGTCGAGATCAAGCGCGTCATCGCCGAGGGCGACCTCGTCATGATCCACAACCTGTGGCGCGATTCGCCGGAAGACCGCGGCCAGGCCGTGGTCGATATCTTCCGCGTCCAGGACGGCAAGATCGTCGAACACTGGGACGTCAGCCAGGAAATCCCCGAGAATCCCGCCAACAAGAACGGCATGTTCTAGGTGTCCATGATCGAACCCGTTGACCTGCCCCGCGCCTATCTCCTTCTGAACCACGGCCCGACCGTGCTGGTCACCAGCGCGCACGGCGACGCCCGCAACGTGATGGCCGCGGCCTGGGCCATGCCGCTGGACTTCAGTCCGCCCAAGATGCTGGTCGTGGTCGACAAGAACACCTGGACGCGTGAACTCATCGAAGCGTCGGGCGAGTTCGCATTGTGCATCCCGTCACGCGCGCAGGCGCGCGCCACGATGGTGGTGGGATCGCAGTCCGGGCGCGACGACGACAAGTTCCAGGCCAGCGGCCTGACGACATTTCCCGCCAGCAAGATCGGCGCACCGCTCATCGAAGGGTGCCTGGGCTGGCTGGAATGCAAGGTCATTGCCGAGCCGCACAACCAGCAGGCCTACGATCTCTTCATCGGCGAGGTCGTGGCCGCATGGGCGGCGCCAGACGTGTTTTCCGGCAACCGCTGGCACTTTCCAGACGACGAGCGCCGGTCGGTGCACTACTTGGCCGGCGGCTCCTTCTTCGCCACCGGCGAAGCCTTCAACGTCGCCGATCCGGAGTAAGGGCCATGCGCAGTGTGTACCTGGCGGGTTTCGATGTCTTTCTGCCTGATGCCGTGGCGCACGGCGAACGGCTCAAGACCCTGTGCGCCACCTATGGTTTCGAGGGCGTGTTTCCGCTGGACAACGCCGCGCCGCCGGAACTCGCCGGGCAGGCGCTTGCGGAATGGATCTATCGCGCGAACGTCGCGCTGATCCGCCGCGCCGACATGGTGATGGCGAACCTGAATCCGTTTCGCGGCGCCGAGCCCGATTCGGGCACGGCCTTTGAAGTGGGCTACGCCATCGCCTGCGGCAAGCCCGTGTGGGGCTACACCGGCCAGGCCGGCTCGCTGATCGATCAGGTGGCGGTGGGGGCGGCGGCTGACGACGGTGTGTCGCGCATGGTCGACGCGCAGGGCCACACCGTCGAGGATTTCGGGTTGAACCTGAACCTGATGCTGGCATGCAGCGCGCGCATCGTGACGGGCGGCCCAGCGGACTGCCTGGCCAGGATGGCGCGCGAGCGCGCCTGAACACCGGCCGCTAGGCGCGCGCTGGCTTGGCCGTCTTGGCCGTTTTTACTGCCGCCTTGACCGCCTTGCTCACCTTGCCCGGCGCGGCGCTTCCGGACGCGCCCAGGTATCCCATCACCGCATCGACCACCGCGCCCTCCAATTGCTTGGGCGTGAAGCCCGCGGGCGGCTTCAGTGCGGCTGCATGCACCAGCGACTCCATGATCCGCAGCACCACATAGGTCGCCAGATCCCGGTCCGCCTGCGCGATCTCGGCGCGGTGCAGTTCAAGCAGATGCCGCATGCGGCGGTGGATGTCCTGGTCCGCGCGGCTGTGCTCGTGCGGTTGGTCGAACAGCGGAAACTCTCTTTCCAGCACGCGGTGCAGCGCGGGCTCCAACAGATGCGCGTGCAACATGGCCTGCACGATCGCGGCCACGCGCTCGCGCAGCGTGGCCGCCGGGTTGCCGTTCAGCACGTCGTCGATCACGTCCAGCATCTGGTTGTCGTGCCGGTCGTGCAGCGCGGCGATCAGCGCGTTCTTGTTCGGAAAGTACTGGTAGAGCGAGCCCACGCTCACGCCCGCCGTTTCCGCGATCAGATTGGTGTTGGTGCCGGCATACCCGTGCGCGGCCAAAACGCGAGCCGTGGCCTGAAGAATGGTGTCGACGGTGTGCTGGGATCTGAGCTGGCGCGGCGATTTCCGGGGCTGGGGAATGGCGGTCATGAGTCTGGCAAAAGGCGAGTATCAAACGTGAGCAATGGCTCATGGAATGTGCGGCAGGCGATTGCAGGCCAACGGGCCGTGGTCCGGCGGCGCCGCAGCCAGGCGGCCCACCGCAACGCGCTGCAACGCTTCGCGCGAATTATGCCATTCGCTCATGCACGCGATGGCCGCGCCCGCGACTGCCGCGGGCGCAACCTTGCCAGCGCTCAGACAGTAGCTGCCATCTCCAGCACCTCGTCGTCGATCGCTTCGGCCTGACCATCCTTCAACTTTTGCAGATGGTCGGCCAGTTCCGCG
Organism: Achromobacter sp. 1012554356; assembly: GCF_059760815.1. Taxonomy (NCBI): domain Bacteria; kingdom Pseudomonadati; phylum Pseudomonadota; class Betaproteobacteria; order Burkholderiales; family Alcaligenaceae; genus Achromobacter; species Achromobacter sp. 1012554356. Next base: position 27,832 of record NZ_JCBANC010000043.1, read on the forward strand.
ATGGTCAGCGCCACCAGCCCATGCTCGGCGGCGTAGCGATCCAACGCCGCGCCGCGCATCATCGTGCCGTCGGCATTCATCAGTTCGCACAGCACGCCCGCCGGGCGCATGCCGGCCAGCACGGCCAGATCCACCGAGCCTTCGGTGTGGCCACGGCGCGTCAGCACGCCGCCCGGTTGGGCGCGCAGCGGAAACACGTGGCCGGGGCTGACGATGTCATCGGGCTGCGCCGACGGCGAGATGGCGGCGCGGATCGTGGTGACGCGGTCGACGGCGGACACGCCGGTGCTCACGCCTTCGCGCGCCTCGATCGACACGGTGAAGGCCGTGGCAAAGCGGCTCTGGTTGCGTTGGACCATCGGCGGCAATTCCAGGCGATCCAGCGTGTCGCCGGGCAGGCATAAGCAGACGATGCCGCTGCCGTCGCGGATGAGTTGCGCCATGACGGGCACGGTCAGCTTGTCGGCCGCGACGATCAGGTCCGCTTCGTTCTCGCGGTCGAAGTCGTCCATGAGGATGACGGGACGGCCCAGGCGCAGGTGATGCAGCGCGCGCGACAGGCGCACGGCAAAGGGCTGCGAAGCCAGGCTGGGGATGGGGGACTGCTGGGTGAAGGCAACGTTGGACATTGAAACGCTCTCGCAAAAGGATGGGGCGAAAAACGTTTCAGGGCTAATCGACAGCCGAACGCAACGCGGCCAGGCAAGGCGCAAACGCGCCCGGCGCAGCCGAGTATGTGCCGGCACATCTTCTCTCATCCGGACTATGACCGTCGGCCCTGGCATCTCACCAGGTCTGCTGACCCCGGCCAAAGCATGGCCGGGCGCTCGCGGGCTCGCCACATTGCATGGCATACCGCCGGTGGGGAATTGCACCCCGCCCTGAAGACGTACTGCATGTCGTGTTAACGACCGGTCGATTGTACGCCTGTCCGCAGAGCGGGGCTGAATATGCTTATTGCGGTTGTGGTCTTGGGAAATGGGGCGACGGGCCCCGTTTTCCGTCAGGCGGCCTTGGCGGCCTTCGACGCATCGGCCTTCTTGGCATTGGGCGTGGCGTCCTTCTTGGCCTTCTTCGCGGGCAGCGCCAGCATCGTGCCGCGGCAAGGCGGAGTGCCGCAGAGGCACTTGTAGCCCTCTTTCAGCGCCTTCGTGATGCGGTCGTCCAGGACCAGGCCGTAGTCGTACGACAGTTCCGTGCCGCGCGGAATGTCCTGCAGCGCCACGATGTAGACGCGCTTGCCGTGCTTGCCTTCCTGCGCCTCGCAGTTGGGCTGGCAGGAATGGTTGATCCAGCGCGCGTCGTTGCCTTCGTCGCCGCCGTCGATGACGCGGCCGGTGCTGAGCGCAAAGAAGAACGTGTGGAAGGGATCGTCCGGATTGGTCGGGTGGCGGCGGTCGGCTTCCTTGGCACTGATGCGCGTGCCGCCGTACTCGATGATGCGCGTACCTGCCGGAATCTTGCGGGCGGCGAAGACGCCGTTGCCGTGCAGCTTGGAGCGGCGGACGACATGCCAGGGCTTGATCGGGGTGTCTTCGTTGGTCATTGAGAATCGAGTGTGGCGGTGAGACGAAACAGAATTATATCGGCGGCTTTATTGCGCGATGACAGGCGTATAGTGAGCGCCGCCTTGTCCCTTGCTTGATATTCATCATGATCGTCCGTCCGCGGCCCTCCGCGCTGGCTTTGTTCTTTGTACTGCGCGGTTCCATCATCCCGCGCATCCTCAGCAGGATCATCGTCATCACGGTGCTCTCCTGCGTGGTGGTGTGGATGTACCACCGCCAGTTCTTCTCGCCCGCGCACCTGACCGCGGTGCCGTTCTCGCTTTTCGGCCTGGCCCTGTCCGTCTTCATGGGCTTTCGCAACAACGTCTGCTATGACCGCTGGTGGGAAGCCCGCAAGCAGTGGGGCGACCTCGTTGTGCAGGCGCGCAGCCTGGCGCGCGAAAGCGCGGTGCTGCTGGCGGCCAGCACCGCCAATCCCGTGCAGGAACGGCTGGTGCGGCGCTGCATCGGTTTTGCCTACGGCCTGGCGGCGCGGCTGCGCGGGCAGGACATGGTCGAGGCGGTGCGCCCGTGGGTGCAGCAGGACGAGCTCGACACGCTGGCCGGCTGCCGCAACGTGCCCGATGCGCTGCTCATGTCCATCAACCGTGACCTGGCGGTGTGTCTGCGGCGTGGTGAACTGACTGACATCCTGTACCAGGGCCTGACCCAGCGCGTGGCGCAGTGCGCCGCGATCCAGGCGGCCTGCGAGCGCATCAAGTTCACGCCCTGTCCGTTCGCGTATTCCTTGTTGCTGCACCGCACGGCGTGGCTCTTCTGCCTGCTGCTGCCCTTCGGCCTGGTGGGCACGCTGGAGTTTCTGACGCCGCTTGCGGTGACCATCGTCGCCTACACCTTCTTCGGCCTGGACGCGCTGGGCGACGAGCTGGAGGATCCATTTGGTGCCGACGAGAACGACCTGCCGCTGTCGGCGCTGGCCCGCGTGATCGAGATCGACCTGCTCGAAGGCTTGGGCGTGCGGCCCCTGCCGGAACCGGCGGAGCCGGTGGACTACGTGCTGCGCTAAGGACGTTGGCATGCTGGCCGTGGCGCCTGCGCCGGCCTACGCCGCCAGCCCGGGCCCCGTCAGCGGCAGCTTGGTCTCCTTCAGCCGGCGCAGCACGAAGCAGGACTTGCTGTGCCGGATGCCGGGGATGCGGTAGAGTTGTTCGCGCAGCAATCGCTCGTAGTCGCGGGTGTCGCGCACGGCGATGCGGATGTAATAGTCGTAGTCGCCCGACACCAGAAACGCCTCCAGCACCTCCGGGATTTGCGCCAGTGCGCGCCCGAATTCGTACAGCGTCTCTTCGCTGTGGCTTTCCAGCGTCACGTGGACAATGACCGTATCCATGAAGCCCAGGCTGGCCGGATCGATGTCCACCGTGTAACCGCGGATGACCCCGGCGCTTTCCATGCGCTTGATGCGGTTCCAGCACGGCGTGGACGACAAACCGACCGCCGCGCCGATGTCGTTCAGGCTGGCGCGCGCGTTGTCCTGCAGCACCTTCAAAATGGCCAAGTCGAACTTGTCGAGGTTCATTTTCTTTGATTCCTCCAAATCAAAGATGAATTTACTCCGTTCGCCTGCTATCCGTGGAAAAGAAGATAAAAATTCTTCGGATCTACCAATAAGATGGATAGCATGAACGATCGCCTGCACCCCACCGCCGCCGCCGCGCTTGCCGCCACCGAAACCGCCCCTGAAAACGGGGCGAAGATTTTGCTCGACACGCTGATTGCGCACGGTGTCGACACGGTCTTCGGGTATCCGGGCGGGGCGGTCCTGCCCCTGTACGACGCCCTGTACGCCGAGCCGCGGCTGCGCCACGTGCTGGTGCGCCACGAGCAGGCCGCCGTGCATGCCGCCGAGGGCTATGCCCGCACCACCGGCCGCACGGGCGTGGTGTTCGTGACTTCCGGCCCCGGCATGGCGAACACGACCTCGGGCCTCCTGGACGCCATGTGCGATTCGATCCCGGTGCTGTGCATCAGCGGTCAGGTGGCCACGGCGGCCATCGGCACCGACGCCTTCCAGGAATGCGACGCCATCGGCATCTCGCGTTCCGTCACCAAGTGGAACACCCAGATCCGTGCGGTGGACGACGTGGCCAGCGTGACGGCCCGTGCGTTTGAACTGACGCGCCAGGGCCGCCCCGGCCCGGTGCTGGTGGACTTTCCCAAGGACGTGCAGCTTGCCGTGCCGCGCGACAGCGATGGCCTGGACGCGCCGTCGCAGCACAAGCTGGCCGCGCTGCGCGCGCGCCGCCAGTCCGGCAAGCTGGCGGCCAAGCTGCCGCAGTCGGCCGTGCGCCGCGCCGCCGCGCTGATCGCGCAGGCCAAGCGGCCCATCTTCTACGGCGGCGGCGGCCTGGTGAACGCTGGCCCCGAGGCCTGCGAGGCGTTCACGGATCTGGTGCGCCACACCGGCGCGCCCTGCACGCTGACGCTGATGGGCCTGGGCGCCTTCCCCGCGTCCGACCCGCAATTCGTGGGCATGCTGGGCATGCACGGCACGGTCGAGGCCAATCTCGCCATGCACAACTCGGATCTCGTCGTCTGCATCGGCGCGCGCTTTGACGACCGCATCACCGGCAAGCTGTCGGAGTTCTGCCCGCACGCCCGCAAGATCCATATCGACATCGACCCCGCCTCGATCAACAAGGTCGTGCGCGTGGATGTGGCGCTGGTTGGCGACTGCCTGCCGCTGGTGCGCGCGCTGCGCGCCGAGCTGGGCGACACGCCGCTGGAGGCCGCGCGCCTGGCGCCCTGGTTCAAGCGCATCGACGCCTGGCGCGCGCAGGACTGCCTGGGCTATACCCCCGCGCCCGACGCCATCCTGCCGCAACACCTGATGTCGCGCCTGAACGCCGCGCTGGCGGATCGCGATGCCATCGTGTCGACGGACGTGGGTCAGCATCAGATGTGGGCCGCGCAATACCTGCGCTTTGACCGGCCGAACCGCTGGCTGACGTCGGGCGGTGCAGGCACCATGGGCTACGGCGTGCCCGCCGCCATCGGCGCGCAGGTCGCGCATCCGGACAAGACCGTGGTCTGCGTCAGCGGCGACGCGTCGGTGCTGATGAACATCCAGGAACTGTCCACCGCGATGCAGCATGAGACGCCCGTGAAGGTCGTGCTGTGCAATAACGGCTACATGGGCATGGTGCGTCAATGGCAGGAACTGATCCACGGCGGCCGCTACAGCCACAGCTACAACGCGTCCTTGCCGGACTTCGTGGCGCTGGCACGCGCTTTCGGCTGGGGGGCGGCACGTGTGGATGACCCCGCCAAGCTGGATGCGGCGCTGGCCGAATGCCTGGCGCATGACGGCCCGTATTTCCTGGACGTGGCGGTCACGGCGCAGGAAAACTGCTTCCCGATGATGCCTGCGGGGCATGGTCACCAGAAGATGATGCTGGCCGAAGGTGTCTGGTATCAGGACGAGACGACCTGAGAACTTGCCGGAGCGGGTGTCTGCCAACGTAGGTGTCTGACACCCGCTGAGACGCTGCTGCAGGCTGGAGATCATCTTCCCAGGGTGTCAGACACCGCTGAACAAGTCGGTGTCAGACACCCATGACACGGCCGCGTCATATGCAGAGCTGCTCATGCGGGTGTCAGACACCTGGCGGCGGCTCCACGCGATCCTCCTTGCCTAGAGGTATCTGACCCCCGTCGAGCCGTTGCGCTTCCCTAGGTGTCTGACACCCGCTGAGACGCTGCTGCAGGCTGGAGATCATCTCCCCAGGGTGTCAGACACCGGCGCCAGCGCGCTTCATGACGATTTCAGACACCCGCACCGTCTTCAAAACTGAATCGACAGCCCGCCGTCCACCACCAGCACGTGGCCATTCACATACGACGCCGCAGGCGAAGCCAGGAACACCGCCGCGCCCGCGATTTCCTCCGGCTCTCCCCAGCGACCCGTCGGATTGCGTGCAGCCACGCGCGGCCCGAACTGCGGGTCCGCGACCATCTCCGCATTGGTCTCCGTGGCAAACGTCCCCGGCGCGATGGCGTTGCTGGTGATGTGATGCCCGCCGAACTCCGCCGCCAGCGCCCGCACCATGCCGGTCAGGCCCTGTTTGGCTGCGGGATACACCGCATCGCCCGCGCGCGCCAGTTCGCCCACCACTGAGGTAATCGCGATCAGCCGCCCGCCGCCCTGGCGCATCATGCGCTCGGCCGCGAACTTGGCCAGCAGCATGCCGGCCACCAGATCCGTATCGATCAGCTCGCGGATTTCAGCCGGGGTAGTGTCGCGCAGCGTCTTGCGATTGCGCGCGCCCACGTTGTTCACCAGAATGTCCAGGCGCTCGTGCTCGCTGTCGATGCGTTCGAAGGCCTCTGCCATCGCCGCGTCGTTGCTCACATCGAACGGCAGCGGATGCGCGTCCAGTCCCGCGCCGGTGAGTTCAGCCACCGCCGCGTTGACCGCGTCGGTATTGCGGCCGTTGATCAGCACGCGCGCGCCGCAGCCGGCCAGCGCCCGTGCGATGCAAAAGCCCAGCCCGCGGGCCGAGCCGGTCACCAGCGCCACCTGTCCCGTCAGGTCGAAATTGCGCAGATATGGAAGTGTCTTCATCAATGGGCCTCGCTCATTCCCGGAACTCCGGCGCCCAGTGCAGGAGCCGCCGTTCAATCCACGTCACACAATAAACCAGCGCGATGCCGACGATCGACAGCAGCGTCACCGCCGCGAACATGTCGGTGGCGTTCAGTGTCGCCAGCGCGGTGATCATCAGGTAGCCCATGCCCGTGGTCGATCCCACGAACTCGGCCAGCACCACGCCGATCAGCGCGAAGCTGATGGCATTGGGCAGCGCGGCGAACGTCCACGCCGCCGCCGTCGGAATACGCACGCGCCACAGGATCTGGCGCGGCGAGCCGCCCAGCGTGCGGCAGAAGTCGACCAGTTCCCGTTCCACGCTGCGCCCGCCCTTGTAGGTGTTGAAGAACACCAGAAAGAACACGACGAACCACGACGTGACCACCTTGGACGCCAGCCCAAGCCCGAAGAACATCGTGATGAGCGGCACGAACGCGATCCGCGGCATGGAGTTGAACGCCACGATGAACGGGTTGAACACGTCGGCCAGAAAGCGGCTGCGGCTGAGCGTCATGCCCACCACGAAGCCGCTGCCCACGCCCACGACCAGACCAACAAGAGTGGCCTGCAGCGTCAGCCAAAGATGCGGCCAGACCGAGCGCGGCCCGGGCTGCAGCCATTCCCACAGGCGCACGGCCACGCGCGAGGGCTGGCTGATGAAAAAGGGATCGAAGAGCGTGTTCTGGGTGAACCACGGGATGCGCGTCAGCGTTTCCCACGAGCCCAGGATGACGGCAAGGATCAGGACCTGCCACAAGGTGATGCGCACACGGCGCGCGACGGCGGCGCGGCGGTCCAGGCGTAGCTGGTCCTGCAGGGAGTCGGCGGTATCAATCGAGGTCATGACGCGTATCGGTTCAGGCGGCGGCGCGGAACTGCTGGCCCAGCACGCTCCAGAGGCTTTGCACATGGGAGACGAACTGCGGCGTTTCGCGCAGCGTGAAGACGTCGCGCGGATGCGGGATCTGAATGCGCTCGTCCAGCAGCACGCGGCTGGGCGGGCCAGACAGCACCACCACGCGATCGGACAGCAGGATGGCTTCGTCCAGATCGTGGGTGACCATCACGATGGTCTGGCCCAGCTTGCGCCAGATCTCCATCAGCTCGCGATGCAGGTGCGTTTTGGTATGCGTGTCCAGCGCGCCGAAGGGCTCGTCCAGCAGCAGGATGCGCGGCTCGACCGCCAGGCTCATCAGCAGCGCCACGCGCCGCCGCATGCCGCCGGACAACTGATGCGGAAAGGCGTCGGCGAAGGCGCTCAGGTGGCCGAGTTCCAGCAGTTCGGCGACACGCTTTGCGATGCGGTCGGCCGGCACGCCCTGAAACTTCAAACCCAGCGCCACGTTCTTCCTGACGCTGAACCACGGCAGCAGCGTGTCCTTCTGGAAGATGTAGCCCAGCGCCGGCGGCACCTGCCCATCCACCACACGCCCGTCCACCGTGATGGTGCCCGTGGTGGGACGCAGAAATCCCGCCATCATGTTCAGCAGCGTGCTCTTGCCGCAGCCTGACGGCCCGACGATGGACACGAATTCGCCCTCGTTGATGGTCAGGCTGACCTCGCCGACGGCGTGTGTCGTGCCTTGGCGCGACTGGTACGCCTTGCCTACCTTGTCCAGCGTGATCATCAAAGGCCCCGGGCTTTTCGCACGAAGCTCATGTTCACGCACTTGGCGTAGGGCACGGTCTTGATTTCTTCATTCGAGAATTGGCGGCCGTCGCCCATGATGGCCGTCATGCGGTTGTACGCGTCCTCGGTGATGATGTTGTCCTTCAGGAACACCGTCTCCTTGTAGACGCCCAGCGTCTTCTCGATGGCGGCGCGCGGGAAGGCGCTCAGGTAATCGTCGTAGATCACGTCCGTGATGGCGGCTGCGCTGTTGGCCGTGATGAAGTCCTGCGCCTTGACCATCGCAGTCACAAAGGCCTGCACGACCTCGGGGCGCTTCTGAATGGTGTCCTGCAGCGTCAGCGCCGCGATGCCCGGCACGTCGCCGCCCATGAACTCGTTCCACGACGCTTCCGTGGTGGCATCGAAGATCGGCACGCCCCAGCCTTCCTGGCGCGCCTGCTCCATCATCGACATGGTGGCCATGCTGGCGGCGACCGAGCCGGTCTTGAGCGCGCCCAGCATCGTTGCCAGATCGCCCAGGGGGCGGATGTCGACCTTGTCGGCCACACCGGCCTTCTGCATCAGGTACAGCGCCATCAGCCACGTGCTGGACTGCGGCTGCGTCGCGCCGACGCGCTTGCCCGCCAAGTCCTTCATCGACTTGATCTTGCCGCTTTCAAAGTCTTCGCGGCGCACGATGACATTGGCATACGTCAGCTTGCGGTCAAAGCCGAACACCAGCGCGGCGGGCTTGCCCGCGATGGTCAGCGCGGGCGCGGCGGTGGCCGCCGTGGCGCCGAACACGATCTGGCCGGCGGCCAGCAGCTGGTTGGTGCGCGGGCCGCTCTGCGAATTCAGGTACTCGACCTCCAGCCCGCCTTCTCCGAAGAAGCCCTTCTTCAGCGCCACGTAGCCGGCCGCGAAAAAGGGGTCGATGCTGCCCTGGCCGTACACGACCTTGCCCAGCTTGGGCTGTGCGAAAACGACGCGCCCGTTGAGCAGGCTGATGCCGGCAAAGGCGGACGCGGCAGCCAGCACGCGGCGGCGGGTGGTGAAGTCGGAGCTACGGGTCATGTCGTCCTCGAAGTGTCTGGGTTGCAGCTGTTTGGCGTCAACAATACCCCAGCGATTGCTGCCCAACAATGGAAAACGCCCGGTTTCCCGGGCGTTCGGTCGTACGGCGCAGCGCGGATTACGCGGCGGTCTTCTTCGGCGCAGCCTTTTTCACGGCCTTCTTGGCGGCGGTCTTGGTGGCCGTTTTGGTTGCCGTCTTAGTGGCCGTTTTGGTAGCCGTCTTGGCAGCCGCCTTCTTGGCCGGCGCCTTCTTCGCAGCCGTCTTGGCCGCTGTCTTGGTCGCCGTCTTGGCCGGCGCACGCGCGCGGCCCGGCTTCTCGGGACGGGGCTCGAACTCGAATCCCACCTTGCCGTCGGGCTGACGCACCAGGAACGCCTTGAACTTGCGATTCGTGCGGCTGGAGACGAAGCCGTCCAGCAGATCGGTGCGGCCGTTGGTCAGCAGCTTTTCCATCTGCTCGCGCGAGATCTCCTGCTGCAGGATGACCTTGCCCGACCGGAAATCGCACGACTTCTCGGGACCGACGGACTTTTCGCAGACGTAGCTCATGCCGTGCTCGAACACGCGCGACTGGCATTTCGGGCATGGACCCACCGGCGTGTGGCCGGAGAAGTCCACCGCTTCGTTGTCGTCTTCGTCGTTCTGGCCGAAGTCGAACTCCAGCTTGTACTCATCGCTGATGCGCAGAATGGCCGCAAACGGCCGGCCCATCTTGCTGATGAAGCCTTGCAGCGGACCGATCTCGCGCTTGGCCAGCAGTTCTTCGACTTCCGGCAGCTCGAACGTGCGGCCGCCCGGGTGCTTGCCGATCGAGAAGTCGCAGGCCGTGCAGGCAAAGCGGCGGTAGTTTTCCTTGACCACCGCGCCGCACTTGGGGCACGGCGTGGTCAGCGTGGCGTAGTCGCCCGGCACCGTGTCGCGCTCGTATTCCTTGGCGCGCTTGACGATGACCTGCGTCATCTGCGCGATCTCGCGCATGAAGGCCTCGCGGCCCAGTCCGCCCTGCTCGATCTGCTTGAGCTTGTGCTCCCATTCGCCGGTGAGTTCGGGCGAGGTCAGTTCGGCCACATCCAGGCCCGACAGCAGCGTCATCAGCTGGCGCGCCTTGGCGGTGGGCACCAGATCGCGGCCTTCGCGGCGCAGGTAGCTTTCGTTGAGCAGGCCTTCGATGATGGCCGCGCGCGTGGCCGGGGTGCCCAGGCCGCGCTCGGACATGGCCTCGCGCAGTTCCTCGTCGTCCACCAGCTTGCCGGCGCCTTCCATGGCCGACAGCAGCGTGCCTTCGTTAAAGCGCGCCGGCGGCTTGGTCGACAGGCCGACGGCTTCGATGTCTTCCGTGCGCACGGTCTCGCCGTCCGCCACCGGCACCAGGTTGGCGTCTTCGCCCTGGGCTTCCTTGCCGTACACGGCCAGCCAGCCCGGATTGACCAGCACCTTGCCGTCCGTGCGGAAGCGATGCCCCTGCACTTCGGTCAGGCGCGTCGTGACGCGGTATTCCGCAGCGGGGAAGAACACCGCCAGGAAGCGCTTGAGCACCAGGTCGTAGAGCTTGGCTTCGGCTTCGCTCAGGTCGTGCGGGATCTGCAGCGTGGGGATGATCGCAAAGTGATCCGACACCTTCTTGTTGTCGAAGATGCGGCGGTTCGGCTTGACCCACTGCTGGCTGACGACAGTGTCGGCATGGCGCGACAGGCCGCCCACGGCGTTGGAACCGCCCTTGGCCAGCGCGCGCATGGTCTCCTGCACCGTGCTGATGTAATCCTCGGGCAGGTAGCGCGAATCGGTACGCGGATAGGTCAGCGCCTTGTGGCGTTCGTACAGCGTCTGCGCGAGCGACAGCGTGGTCTTGGCCGAGAAGCCGAAGCGGCCGTTGGCCTCGCGCTGCAGCGACGTCAGGTCGTACAGGGCCGGCGACATCTGGCTCGACGGCTTGGATTCTTCGGTCACGCTGCCGGGCTGCTCGCGGCAGGCGGCCACCACGCTTTGCGCGGCGGCGGCCGACCACAGGCGCGATTCGCGCTTTTCGGGATCTTTGTCGTCTTTCTTGAATTGCGGGTCGATCCAGCGGCCTTCGTACAGGCCGGCGGCCGCGACGAAGGTGGCGCGCACTTCCCAGTAATCGCGCGGCACGAAGCGGCGGATGCGCTCTTCGCGTTCGGCCACGATGGCCAGCGTGGGCGTCTGCACCCGGCCGACCGGTGTCTTGAAGAAGCCGCCGTCCTTGCTGTTGAAGGCGGTCATGGCGCGCGTGCCGTTGATGCCGACCAGCCAGTCGGCTTCGGCGCGCGAGCGCGCCGCCGCTTCCAGCGGCTTCATCTGCGTATCGTCGCGCAGGTTGGCGAAGGCCTCGCGGATGGCGGCCTGGGTCATCGACTGCAACCACAGGCGCTGAATCGGCTTCTTCACGCCCGCGTATTGAACGATGTAGCGGAAGATCAGTTCGCCTTCACGTCCCGCGTCACAGGCGTTGATGATGGCGTCCACGTCCTTGCGCTTGGCCAGGCGGACAAGCAGCTTCAGACGTTCGGCGGACTTCTTGTCGGTCGGGCCCAATTCGAACGCGGGCGGAATCACGGGCAGGTGCGTGAAGCTCCACTTTCCCTTGACCGGATCGTTGGGCGCGACCAAGCTGAGCAAATGGCCGATGCTGGAAGCGAGAACGTAACGTTCGCTTTCAAAATAGTCGCCCTCGCGCGCAAAGCCTCCCAAGGCGCGTGATATATCAAGGGCCACCGAGGGCTTCTCGGCAATAATCAGCGTTTTATTCATGTGTATCCAGTGGCGGTAGTCCCGCCGTATCAGCGCGGATAATAAGATCGGAGATTCGCCAGATGCAAGTCGGCACTGAAAGACAAGCGGGATCCGAACTGCACGCTTGGCGTCAATTTTTGTCGCGAAGCACCTTGTGGCTAGGGGTTTTGCTGCTAGGCAGCGCCGCCGTCTGCTGGGTTGCCGCCAATTGGCAGGACATGACAAAAATGCAGCGCTTTGCCGGTGTGCAGGGTCTTCTGGCCGTGTGCGCGCTGGCCGCCGCGTGGTCCGGATTGCGCTTGCGCGCCCGGCCCGGGGTGCGACGCAGCATACCTGGCGCGCTGCTGGCGCTGGCCGGCATTCTGCTCGGCGCCCTGCTCGCGCTATTGGGTCAAACATATCAGACGGGTGCCGATACCTGGGAATTGTTCGCCTGGTGGGCAGTGCTGCTGCTGCCATGGGCGCTTGCCGCGGGCAGCCAGGCGGTGTGGCTGCTGTGGGCGCTGGTGCTCAATCTTGCGGCCGCGCTGTGGCTGGGCGAACGCGTCTTCACCTGGCTGATGATCTTCGGCGGCCCGGGCCTGCCCAGCCTCGTCATGGCCGCCCTGAACCTGCTGATGCTGTTTGGCTGGGAAATGGCCGCGCGCCGCTGGCGCGCCAGCACGGTCTTCGGACCGCGCATCCTGGCCGCCATCGCGATCAGCGTGCTGGTCCTGGCCCTGATGTTCGGCGATTCCATCGTCGGCGGCCTGGGCACCTACAACGGCGTTGCGTGGGTCGCCGCCACGCTGGGCCTGGGTCTTTACTATCAGCGCGGCCGGCGCGATCTCGTCATCCTGGCCATGCTGGCTGCCGGCGTCATCTGCGTGTCGCTGCGGGTGGTGGGCGAATGGCTGTGGCGGCTGGAGCCCGGCGTGTGGGCGGCGCTGCCGCTGGCCGCACTGCTCATGGCCGAGGCCGTCGTGGCCGCCCGCTGGCTGCGTGGCCTCAGCAACGAAGCGCCTGTCCCCATACCCGCCGCTGACGCCGAACCTGCCGGCGCGTCGGCAGGCAATGCCGTGGACCCCGCCGACTCCAGCGCGCCCGTCGCGCAGCTTGCCCCCGCCGCCGTGCCGCGCGCCGAGCCCCCCTGGTACGTGCAGTGCCTGCTGGGCTTGTCCGCCTGGCTGGCCACTCTGCTCCTGCTGCTGTTCGTCGCGTTTTCCAATCTGATCACTACCGAAGGCGGCGCGCTGGTCGCCGGGCTGGTGCTGTGCGCCGCGGGCGTGGCGGTGCTGCGCAGCGACGCCGGTCCATTCTGGCGGCAATGCGGCACGGCCATGGCCTTCACGGGGCAGATCCTCATCATTTTCGGGCTGTCCGATTCGACCTCGTTCGCCAGCGCCAGCTTCTTCGTGCTGCTGATGGCGGCCGCGGTCTATGCGCTGGGTCCCGACGTGATCCTGCGGTTCCTAAGCGGCCTCTTGATCGCCCTGGCCAGCGCCGCGTTGATCTGGCGCGGCCTGTCGCCCGACCTCATGCAGGAAGACCTGATGGACGCGTGGATCCGCTTCGACGCGACCCGTGCCACCTTCCTCTGGTTGCCCATCGGCGTGATCGGCGCGTGGGCCACCGCCGTCATCCTTACCGTCAGCCACCGCGTGGGCGCGCGGCGCGGCCATGCGCTGCAGCCGCTGGCGTGGGCCTTCCTGCTTTCCGTGCAGGGCATGGTCTGGCTGGCGAGCGGCATCTCCGTCATTGAATTGCCCGCCATCTGGCAGTTGGCGCCGCGAACCGCTGTGCTGATCGTCGCGGGCGCGCTGCTGCCCGTGGCCGCCGCGCTGGCCGTCCTGTGGCCGCGCCGCCGCCTGCTGACGGGGGGCGTCACATGGGGCGTGCCGATCGGTCTGCTGCTGCTGGCGCTGTTCTGGCTGCCCAGTCCGGGCGTTGGATTCGCCCTGACCTGGCTGCTGCTGGGCTTCGGCCTGAACCAGTCGCGCGTCATGATCTTTGGCGCGGCCAGCTTGCTGGCTTACCTGGGCGTCTATTACTACCAGTTGGAGCTGCCGCTGCTGCAAAAGGCGCTGTGGCTCAGCGGCGCGGCGGTCCTGCTGTTCGTGCTGCGGGCCGCGGTGTGGCTGGTGCCGCGCCTGATGCGCACGCAGACGCCCGCGCAGCTGCGCCCGATGCCACCGGTGTCCCCCGCCCTGCGCTGGCGCACGGCGGCCATCCTGGGCGGTCTGGCGCTGGTGCTTGCGGCGGCCAACTTTGGCATCTGGGAGCGCGAGAAGCTGTTGGCCTCGGGCAAGGTGGTCATTCTTGAGCTGGCCCCGGTCGATCCGCGTTCGCTCATGCAGGGCGACTACATGGCGCTGAATTTCGCGGCCGGACGCGAGGTGACCCGCCTGCGGCTGGGCGGCGACCGCCCCGACGTGGACGGCGTCATGGGGTACGAGCCCGACGGCTACGTGATGCTGACCCAGGACGCGCGCGGCGTCGCGCAAGCCGTGCGCATCCAATCCGACGTGCATCCGCACGCTGAAACCGAAGTGCCGCTGCGCTATCGCGTCCGCGGCAATGGCGTGCGCATCGTGACCAATGCGTGGTTCTTCCCGGAAGGCGAAGCGGCGCGTTATGAGGTTGCGCGTTTCGGCGAACTGCGCGTGGCCGACGACGGGGAAGCGTTGCTGGTGCGAATGCTGGGGGCGGATCTGCAGCCCTTGTAAACGGCCCGGCCGGCTCAGGCCGGCGGGGCATGCAGTCCGCGAATCGTGCGGACGCCGGAATCAGCCCGGAAACCGCGCAGCCCAGCGCGCGGTGGCGTCCTGCAGGAATGACGCGACATCCGCAGCGGGCAGCGGCGCAAATCCCAATGCCGCCCACGCGGCTTGCAGGGTCGGCAGGGGCGCGCGGGTATCGATCGCCGGGGCCCCATTCTGCTTGGACAGCTTCAAACCGCTGGCGGGATCAAGTATCAACGGCACGTGCAGGTAGCGCAACGGCGGCAATCCCAAGAGGCGCCCCAGCACGCGCTGACGCGCCGTGGAACTGAGCAGGTCGGCCCCGCGCACCACATCCGTCACGCCCTGCACGGCATCGTCCACCACGACAGCCAACTGATACGCCCACAACCCATCGGCCCGCCGCAGGGCAAAATCCCCGACGGCCTGCGCCACATCCTGCTCCTGCGGCCCGAGCCAGCGGTCGTCAAAGTGTTCCACGCCTTCGGGCACGCGCAACCGCCACGCCCGCGCCTCACGCCCGGGCGGCAGACCGTGGCGGCAGGTGCCGGGATAAGGTCTTTCGCCATCGGCGCCCGGTGCGGTCTGGCCGCGCAGCGCAGAATCCGCAATTTCGCGCCGCGTGCAGCCGCAGCCATAGATCAGGCCCTGCGCGGCAAGCGCGTCGAACGCGGCCTGGTAGGCCTCGTTTCGTTGAGACTGCCAGACGATCTCACCGTCCCAGACAAGCCCTAGCGCCTGCAACTGCCCCATGATGACGTCCGCCGCGCCCGCCACCGTGCGGGGCGTGTCCACGTCTTCAATGCGCAGCAGCCAGCGCCCGCGCTGCGCGCGCGCGTCCAGCCAGCTTGCCAGCGCGGTCGCCAGCGAGCCCGCATGCAGCGGTCCGCTGGGACTGGGAGCGAAGCGGCCAACGTAATTCAAGGGGACGTAGACAAGACTTCAGCCCGCACGATCAGGCGCGGGCTGAGGGGTGGAAAAGCGTGGCGCGGGAACGCGTGCTCAATGCAGCAGGCGCCCGCCTTCTTCGTCGAGCAGCTCTTCGAGGACCAGATTGTCGATCTCGGCTTCCTGGCTCCAGAGAACCATGAGGGCAATGATCTTGATCTTGGAGAGCGGCACGGGCGTTTCCGGCGAGGCCAGGCCCCGATCGATAACGATCTCGCGCAGGGGCGCGGGCAGCACGCCGGCCGATTCCAAAAAGGCGATGAAGCCGATGGACTCGGTGCCGAGCTGTTGGTATTCGTTATCGGTGTAGATCCGGGTTCCGGACGTGGGAGCCTGGGCCAGGTCGACGCACCGTTCGGTGGTCTCGGCAAGGCCATACAGCCAACCGAGCGCGTCGTCGATGTCCTCGTGCTCGAAACCGGCAGCGGCGAGCCGCTTGGCGAGCACATCGGCAGCAGGACAGGCCTGAGGCGTGTAGTAATTCTCGAACAGATAGACCAGGATATCGAACATATGGCGCAGTTTGTGCCTGTTTGCACAGTCGGCCCGCATATCGGCAGACCAGCAAACATGAATTTTACTTTACGCCGATTTAATTTGCCGGGCAACCGACTAAAAGGCGGGTGTTGTACTACGTCACCTTCCGCGCAAGGACGCCTATTTTGCACCCAAATGCGGGCAAAATGGCTGATTCAGCAAAAAGGGGCGTTCCCGCGTGGGTCCGCCCCTTTTTTTTGTTCCAGGCGTCCTGCGTTACGCCACCTTGGGCGCGTTCTCCAGTTTCAGGCCCGCCAGCTGGCGGATGAAGACCGGGATGCAGATCACCAACCCGATGATGCCGCTGGCCAGTCCCGGGATGATCGTCAGCAGCGCGCCGATCGTGCACAGCCACCGCTCCCAGCTCTTCATGCCGACCAGCATGAAACGCGACAGGGCCGCCGACAGCAACACCAGCCCGACCATGCAGCCAAGCAGGGTCACGAAGAACTCGTACCAGGTGAACCCCTGCACCGAAATCAGCAGCGACGGCGAGAACACAAAGACGAACGGCACGATCAGCTTGGTGATGCCCAGCCGGAACGCCGTGTTCCCGGTCTTGAAGGGATCGCTGCCCGCCATGCCCGCCGCCGCGTACGCGGCCAGCGCCACCGGGGGCGTAATGTCCGCCAGGATGCCGAAATAGAACACGAAGAAGTGTGCCGCGATGGGCTGCACCCCCAGCTGCACCAGCGTCGGCGCCGCGACGGCCACCATGATGAGGTAGTTGGCGGTCGTGGGCACGCCGCAGCCCATCAGGATGCAGACGATGCCGGTCATCACCAAGGCCGCGATCAGCGTCAGCGACTGCATGTCCGTCAACGCCTCGGGCAGGAAGAATGCCGCGCCTGCTGCCAGCGCCTGCGAGGCGGCGATCACGATGTACGAGATCTTGAATCCCACGCCCGTCAGCGTCACCACGCCGATCACGATGCCCACCGTGCCGGCAGCCGCGCCGACCGCCAGCGCGTACTTCGCGCCAGTTTCAAAGGCTTCGTACAGGTCGCGCAACCGCAGCCGCGTGTAGGGATTGAGGATGCCCACCACGATGCAGCCCGTGATGCCCGCGAAGGCCGCCAGATACGGCGTGCGGCCGCTGGCCAGCATGCCGATCAGCATCGCCAGCGGAATCAGCGTCGGCCAGCGCATCTTGAACGACTGCTTGAGCTTGGGCATTTCCTCGGCGGTCAGTCCGCGCAGGCCTTCGCGCTTGGCCTCGAAGTGCACCTGCATGAACATGCCGAAGAAGTACAGGAACGCCGGAAAAATGCCCGCGATGGCGATCTGCTGGTACGGAATGCCCAGAAACTCGATCATCAGGAACGCGGCCGCGCCCATGATGGGCGGCGTGATCTGCCCGCCCGTGCTGCTGGCGGCTTCCACGCCTGCCGCGAAATGGCGCGGATAGCCCACGCGGATCATCGCCGGGATGGTCAGCGACCCTACCGTCACGGCGTTGGCCACCGAAGACCCCGAAATCATGCCGAACATCGCCGAGCCGAACACCGACACCTTGGCCGGCCCGCCCGCGTAACGCCCCGCCACGGTCGAGGCCACGTCCAGGAATAACTGGCCCAGCCCGATGCGGGTGGCCAGCACGCCAAACAGCACGAAGTGGAACACGTAGGTCGCCACCACGCCCACCGCCACGCCGTACACGCCCTGGCTGGTCAGATACATATGGTTGACGACCTGCGACCACGTATTGCCCGCGTGCTTGAGCAGTCCGGGGAAGTACGGCCCGAACATCGCGTACGCCATGAACACCAGCGCGATGATCGGCAGCGGCCATCCCATGGCGCGCCGCGTGGCTTCCAGGAGGCCGATCAGCAGGATCGAGCCCATCAGCACGTCCTGCGGCAGCGGATTGCCCACGCGGAACGCCAGGTCCTCGAAGATGTACGGGATGTACAGCACCGACAGGGCCAGCGCGATTGCGATGATCCAGTCGTACAGCGGAATGCCGCCCGGCGCATACCAGGTCGACTTGGGTTCGCGCTGGTAATGCGACTTGGAAAAGCCGAAGACCAGGAAGATCAGGCTCAGCACGAAGGCCAGGTGCACGCCGCGGTGCGTCGCCTCGCGCAGCAGGCCGAAGCCGGCGGTGTAGTAATGAAAGATCGAGAGGCTGACAAGCAGGCCCGAGACGATCCACGTGGCAGTCTTGTCCAGCGGCCGGAAGCGGATTTCCGAATCGTACTTTTCCGCCAGCTTCTGGGTTTTCTCGTGATCGATTTCCATCGCGGTGATTCTCAAGATGATTCAACAAGCAGGGCCGCACAACGGCGGCCCTGCTCAGATGCGGCGCCAACAGTAGGCGCCGCAGACGCGTCGGGGTCGAGTTATTTGATCAAACCGATTTCTTTGTAGAACTTCTCGGCGCCGGGATGGAACGGAATGCCCGCGCCCTTCGTCGCGTTTTCACGCGTGATCAGCTTGCCCTTGGCGTGGCCGGCGTCCAGCGTCTTGCGCGTGGCGTCGCTGTACAGCGCCTTGGTCACGTCGTACACCGTCTGCTCGGGAATCTTGGCGGACGTCACCATCTGCGCATTCACCGAGATGGTCTTGACCTCGGGGATGTTCTGGTACGTGTTCGCGGTGATGACATCCGGCGTAAAGAACT
The DNA here is from genome assembly GCF_059760815.1 of Achromobacter sp. 1012554356. Taxonomy (NCBI): domain Bacteria; kingdom Pseudomonadati; phylum Pseudomonadota; class Betaproteobacteria; order Burkholderiales; family Alcaligenaceae; genus Achromobacter; species Achromobacter sp. 1012554356. Next base: position 46,254 of record NZ_JCBANC010000043.1, read on the forward strand.
CTTGCTTGGCGCGCAGCGCGTCGATTTCCGGACCCACCAGCGACACGAGCTCGATGTTGCCCGTGGAGGCCAGTTCAGCGATGGCGCCGGCAGGCGCGCCGCCCACGAAGAAGAACGCGTCCAGGCCGCCGTCCTTCAGTTTGTCGCCCGCCTGGTTGGGTTTCAGGTATTCGGCCTTCACGTCCTTGTCGGTCATGCCGTACGCGCCCAGGATCAGGCGCACGTCGACCAGCGTGCCGGAACCCGGCTCGTCCATCGACACGCGCTTGCCCTTCAGGTCGGCGACGCCCTTGATGCCGGAACCCTTGCGCGTCACCAGATGGATGCTTTCCGGATACAGCGTGGAGATCAGGCGCAGGTCTTGCGCCTTGGGCTTGCCTTCGAACGTGCCGGTGCCGCTGTAGGCCCAGAACGCCACGTCCGACTGCGTGAAGCCGGCTTCAAACGAGCCGCCCATGATGCCGTTGATGTTGGCGACCGACCCGTTGGAGGCGACCGCGGTGGCGATCAGCTTGCCGGGTTGCGACACGGCGTTGCCGATGATGCCGCCGATCGGGTAGTACGTGCCCGCCGTGCCGCCCGTGCCGATGCGGAAAAACTGCTGGGCTTGTGCCGAACTGGTGGCGCCGACGGCGGCGACCGCGACGGTCAGGGCGGTGATCCAGTGCTTGAGTTTCATGCGAGCTTCTCCGGTACTTGTTGACAGGTCTGTCGGGTGACGTGGGTCGTCTTGTCATCGCCGGCGCGGCAGCATTGCCACGCCGGAAATGGGCCTCCCCTTGGGGGCCGTTTTCATGATGAAATTCTGTCATGCCGCCCACTGGTAGCCAATGGTTACGGGGCTATCGTTTACCTGGGGGTGCATCGCCCGTTTGGTTATGGGTGGTCCCGCTTTGGTTATGCGCGTGTTACCTCTCAAGCAGTCAGACTACGGAGTCATCAGGATGTCCCAGGAAGTCATACGCGGCATTGCGCTGCCCCCGCCCGCGCAGCCGGGCGATCCCTTGGCCCGCGTCGATACGCCCAGCCTCGTGCTGGACCTGACGCCCTTCGAGGCCAACCTGCGCGCGATGCAGGCCTGGGCCGACCGCCACGACGTTGCGCTGCGGCCGCACGCCAAGGCGCACAAGTGTCCGCAGATCGCCCTGCGCCAGCTTGAACTGGGCGCGCGCGGCATCTGCTGCCAAAAGGTCAGCGAGGCCCTGCCCTTTGTGGCTGCCGGCATCCAGGACATCCACATCAGCAACGAAGTCGTCGGCCCCGCCAAGCTGGCGCTGCTGGGTCAGCTGGCGCGCGTGGCGAAGGTCAGCGTGTGCGTGGACAACGCGCACAACCTGGCGCAGGTGTCGCAAGCCATGGTGCAGGCGGGCGCGCAGATCGACGTGCTGGTGGAAGTGGACGTCGGCCAGGGCCGGTGCGGCGTGTCGGACGACGCCCTCGTGCTGGCGCTGGCGCAGCAGGCGCGCGACCTGCCCGGCGTGAACTTCGCCGGTTTGCAGGCTTATCACGGGTCGGTGCAGCACTACCGCACACGCGAAGAGCGCGCCGAGGTCTGCCGCCAGGCGGCGCGCATTGCGGCGTCTTACGCGCAGTTGCTGCGCGAAAGCGGCATCGCCTGCGACACCATCACGGGCGGCGGCACGGGCAGCGCCGAATTCGATGCGGCCAGCGGCGTCTACACCGAATTGCAGGCCGGTTCCTATGCCTTCATGGATGGGGACTACGGCGCGAACGAATGGGACGGCCCGCTGGCGTTTGAAAACAGCCTGTTCGTGCTGGCCACCGTGATGAGCAAGCCGGCGCCCGACCGGGTGATCCTCGATGCGGGCCTGAAATCCACCACCGCCGAATGCGGCCCGCCCGCCATCTTTGGCGAACCCGGGTTGACCTACACCGCCATCAACGACGAACACGGCGTGGTCCGCGTGGAGCCGGGGGCGCAGGCGCCTGATCTGGGTGCGGTGCTGCGACTGGTGCCGTCGCATGTCGATCCCACGTTCAACCTGCATGACGGGCTGGTGGTCGTGCGCGATGGCGTGGTGGAAGATATCTGGGAAATCGCGGCGCGCGGGTTTTCGCGCTAACGAAAAAAGGCCGGCGCGCCGTCAACGCGCCGACCCTTCGATGCAGGCAGCCAGCCCCTACTTGGCCTGGTTCTGGATCTTCTCCCCGCCACGTTCGATGTCCTTACCGGCACCTTCCATCGTGTTGCAGCCGGCGGTCACGGCGGAGATCGCAAGCAGCATCGCAAGCCAAATACGGTGGGTCATTTTCTTCTCCTTCGGGCGTTTCGTTGGACGTTGCGGGTCGTGCCAATTGGCAGCCGCGATTACTTGTCCAGCAAGTCCCGTGCCTGATCCTTGGCCTCGCCCACATTGCGCTGCACTTTGCCCTCGGTTTTCTCAATCTTCCCTTCTGCCTCGGTCTTGGTGCTGCCGGTCACCTTGCCGGCCGTTTCCTTCACGGCGCCCTTCACTTCCTTGACGGCGCCCTTGATGCGGTCCTTATCCATGTCATCGCTCCTTATCGCTCAGGTTGCGTGAAACCGCGCCGGAGAAAAACTACAAATCGGCTGCGGACAGCCCCAATATAGGAACCGCGCCCAACCCGCGATAGAGGCGCATGCACCGGGTCAGGTGGTGCATTTTTACCGGTCGGCCGCCAGATCTGTCATCCCTAAAAATTGCCGCAGCTCTGGCGTGGCCGGCGCGGTAAAGAGCTCATCCGGCGGTCCGATCTCGTGGACCCGGCCCTGGTGCATGAACACCACCCGGTCGCAGACCTCCCGCGCAAAACGCATCTCATGCGTCACCATCAACAGCGTCATCCCGTCGGCGGCCAATTCCCGAACCACCGCCAGCACTTCGTTGACCAGCTCCGGATCCAGCGCCGACGTGATCTCATCGCACAGTAGCGCCAGCGGCTGCATCGCCAGCGCGCGCGCAATCGCCACCCGCTGCTGCTGTCCGCCCGATAATTCGTCCGGCCACGCGTCGAACTTGTGCGCCAGTCCCACCCGGGTCAGCATGGCGCGCGCCATGTCCTCGGCGTCGCGCTCGCGCACACGCTTGGCCACCATGGGCGATAGCATCACGTTGCGCCCCACGGTCAGGTGCGGAAACAGGTTGAACTGCTGAAAGATCATGCCCACCTTCAGCCGCAGCGCCCGCAGCCGCAGCTCGTCATCGCCCAGCTGCGCGTCGGCTACCATGATCGCGCCGCCGTCGATCTGCTCCAGCCCGTTGATGCATCGCAGCAGCGTGCTCTTGCCCGAACCGCTCTTGCCGATGATGGCAATCACCTCGCCAGGATCAACGCGCAGCGTCACGCCTTTCAGCACTTCGTTGTCGCCGAACCGCTTGCGGACGTCTTCAAGGGCGATGAGGGGCATGCAACTTCCTTTCCAGCCGGAGGCTGAGGCGCGACAGGGGCCAGCACAGCGCGAAGTAGATCAGCGCCGCGCAGGCATAGACGGTGAAGGGGCTGAAGGTGGCGTTGGTGATCACCGTGGCCGCCTTCGACAGTTCCGTGAAGCCGATGATGGACGTCAGCGCCGTGCTCTTGACGATCTGCACCGCAAAGCCCACGGTCGGCGCCACCGCAATGCGTAGCGCCTGCGGCAGCACGACATAGCGCATCTGCTGCACGTAGCCCAGCGCCAGGCTGGCCGACGCTTCCCACTGTCCCTTCGGTATGGCCTCCACGCAGCCACGCCAGATCTCGGCCAGAAACGCGCCCGACCACAACGTCAGCGCCGCGCCCGCGGCCAGCCACGGCGGCACCTCCACGCCGATCAGCGACAGCCCAAAAAACGCCAGGAACAGCTGCATCAACAGCGGCGTTCCCTGAAAAAGTTCGATGTACGCCCAACTGATGCGCCGCATCGCGGCCACGCGCGACGTGCGCATCATGAGCGCCAGCACGCCCATCAACGCCCCGCCCGCAAAGGCCGCCAGCGACAGCACGATCGTCCAGCGCGCAGCCAGCAGCAGGTTGCGCACGATGTCCCAGGTGGAAAATTCAATCATCGTGCCGCCTTGCGGAACAGCCGCCGCCCAGTCATGCGCAGGATCTGCCGCAGCAGCACCGCCAGCGCCAGATAGATGCCGGTCGTCACGAGATACACCTCGAACGCCCGGAAATTGCGCGACTGGATGAAGTTCGCGGCAAACGTCAGGTCCTCGGCCGCGATCTGCGAGCACACCGCCGATCCCAGCATCACGATCACGATCTGCGACGACAGCGCCGGCCAGATCCGCATCAGCGCAGGCATCAGCACGATGTGCCGGAACACCTGCAGCCGCGACAGCGCCAGGCTCGCGCCCGCCTCGTACTGCCCGCGCGGCGTGGCGTCGATGCCGGCGCGGATGATCTCGGTGCTGTAGGCGCCCAGGTTCAATGCCATCGCCAGGCACGCCGCCTGCATTTCGCCAAGCTGGATGCCCAGCGACGGCAGGCCGAAGAACACGAAAAAGAGCTGGATCAGAAACGGCGTGTTCCGGATCAGCTCGACATACGCGGTGACTGGCGCGCGCAGCCACGCCGGGCCCTGCGTGCGCACCCAGGCGCACGCGATGCCGATCGCCACGCCCGCCACCGCGCCGAACGCAATCAGTTCGATCGTCACGCCGATGCCTTTGAGCAGCACCGGCGTGTACTCGAAAACCGAGGCGAAGTCGTACTGGTAAGCCATGACGGCCGCGCTCAGGCTACAGATCCTTGGGCAGCGCGGCGCCCAGCCATTTCTGCGAGATCGCCGACAGCGAGCCGTCCTGCTTGGCGGCCGCCAGAATGTCGTTCACGCGGGCGCGCAGCTTCGGTTCGTCCTTGTTCAGGCCGATGTAGCACGGCGAGTTCTTGATCAGGAATTTCGTTTCGGGCTTCTTGGGCGGATTGCGCGCCAGGATCGCCGCGGCCACCACGTTGCCCGTCGCAATCATCGGCACCTGTCCCGACAGAAAGGCGGTGATCGTGCCGTTGTTGTCCTCATACCGCTTGACCGTGGCGGACTCGGGCGCAATTTTGGTCAGCTCGATGTCCTCCACCGCGCCGCGCGTCACGCCGATGGTCTTGCCGGCCAAATCCGCGGCGGACGACACCTTCAGGTCCGCCGGGCCGAACACGCCGTTGAAGAACGGCGCGTAGGCGTCAGAGAAGTCGATAGCCTTCTCGCGCTCGGCATTCTTACCCATGCTGGAGATCACCAGATCCACCTTCTTGGTCTGCAGGTATGGCACGCGGTTCGCGCTGGTGACCGGCACCAGTTCCAGCTTCACGCCCAACTGTTTGGCGATGAGCTGGGCCGTGTCGATGTCATAGCCCAGCGGCTTCATGTCCGAGCCCACCGACCCGAACGGCGGAAAGTCCTGCGGCACGGCGATCTTGATGACGCCGGCCTTGACGATATCGTCCAGCGCGTCGGCGTGCGACACAGGGGCGGCCAGCAGCGTGGCGGCGGCGCAAAGGGACAGCAACAGGGATCTGCGTTTCATGAGGAACTCTCCAGGGCCCGCACTGCCCGGCCGGGTCAATGCGTTGCACACCAAGTCGGTATACAAAGCGAGGAGATGCAAGTTCTGTGCCATGCAGGCTGCGCGGGGAAGCGGCGGGGGCGGTGCGTGTTTTGCCCCGTTCTGGTGCCCCTGATGCGCCGTCGGCGGGCGCGGCGGCACTGGTTTGGATCGCGCCGGCCACGGGGGACTATTCGAAAACCAGGTGTCTGACACCCGGCAAGCGCGGCGGCAGACTCAAGGCCGTCTCACTGGGTGTCAGACACCTGCCAAGCGGAGCGTCTCAGCAGGAAGGTGTCTGCTCAGCAGGAAGGTGTCTGACACCCCATAAGCAACTCGCCAGGCTCAAGCTGCCCCCACACGGGTGTCTGACACCTGGCAAGATGCCGCCCACCCACACAAGAACCGCGGTGTCCAACCCCCGCCAAGCGTCACCGCACCCCCCAACAAAAAAAGCCGCCCCTATCCAGGGACGGCTTCCAACAACATCAATCGCAACCCGCGCTCAATCCACCTGTGCGCCCGACTGCTTGACCGCCTTGCCCCACTTCTCCACTTCCGAGGCGATAAACGTCCCGGTAGCCTCAGGCGTCAGCGGCATCGGTTCCGCACCACGATCGCGGAAGAACTTCTGCATCTCCGGCGTATTCAACACCTGCCCGATCTGCTTGCTAAGCGCATTGGTTATCTCCGCAGGCGTCCCCTTCGGCGCCAACACCGCCGCCCAGCCGATCGCCTCAAACCCCGGATAACCCGACTCGGCCACCGTCGGCACGTTAGGCAACTGCGGCAACCGCTTGGCCGTCGTCACCGCCAGCGCCACGGCCTTTTTGCTCTGCACGTGCGGCAAACCCGCCGTTACCGAGTCCACCATCAGCGGCACCTGATGCCCCAGAAAATCCGCCTGCGCCGGACCGCTGCCCTTGTACGGAATATGGCGAATATCAATATCCGCCGCCGCCTTGAACATCTCGGCCGACAAATGCTGCGTGCCGCCAATCCCCGCGCTGGCATACGCCAGTTCGCCCGGATTCGCGCGCGCCTGCGTCACCAGTTGCTGCAGCGACGAAATGCCCGAAGCCGGCGTTGCCAGGAACATCAGCGGCACCGAGAACACGCCCGACACCGGCGCAAAGTCCTTAGTCAGGCTGTAATTGATGGTCTTGTACAGCGTCTGATTCACCGCCGCCGCGCTACCCGCGATCACCAGCGTGTAACCGTCCGGCGCAGCGCGCGTGGCCTGCTCCATCCCGATATTGCTGCCCGCACCCGCGCGGTTCTCCACCACGATCGGCTGCTTGACCGCCGCGCCCAGCTTCTCGGCCAGCGCGCGCGCAAAGATGTCGGTCGCCTGCCCCGGCGGGAACGGCACGATCAGGCGGATGGGACGGTCGGGAAATTCCGCGTGGGCGGGCGTCATGGCGGCGGCCAACGCCAGGCCGGCGGCAAGACTGGAAAGAATACGTTTCATGATTGGTCAGTAAAAAGCGACGGCGGACGGCGCGCGAGGGGCGCATCGCCTGCATAAAATAGAGCGCCCGCGCTGGCAGCCCTTGTGAGGCCGGCCCGGGGCAGATCGGAGGGGTAGCGTCACGATAGCATCCCCCCGTCGGTGCTACATTTGCCTTTTCGCGCTTCCCCCGGGGAAGTTCCCCGAAATTCCCTTCATCCCCTGTCCTTACATCCCGCAGGAACCGCCATGGAATTCAGCCAGTTCAACGTCAACACCCTCATGGAGATCACCTCCCGCCCGGACCTCGTGTTCGTCAGCGGCAAGGGATCCTGGCTGGAGGATCACGCGGGCAAGCGATATCTGGACTTCGTGCAGGGCTGGGCGGTGAACACCCTGGGCCACTCCGCGCCCGAAATGCAGCGCGCGCTGGTCGAACAGTCGCAAAAGCTGATGAACCCGTCGCCGGCGTTCTACAACATCCCCTCGATTGAGCTGGCCCAGCGCCTGACCGGCGCGTCCGACTTTGACCGCGTCTTCTTCGCCAACAGCGGCGGCGAAGCCAACGAAGGCGCCATCAAGCTCGCGCGCAAGTGGGGCCAGGTCAAGAAGAACGGCGCCTTCAAGATCATCACCATGAACCACGGCTTCCACGGCCGCACCCTGGCCACCATGTCCGCATCGGGCAAGCCGGGCTGGGACAAGATGTTCGCGCCGCAGGTCGAAGGCTTCCCCAAGGCCGAACTGAACGACCTGGAATCCGTGCGCAAGCTGATCGACGACAAGACCGTCGCCATCATGCTGGAACCCGTCCAGGGCGAAGGCGGCGTGCTGCCCGCCACCAAGGAATTCATGCAAGGCCTGCGCAAGCTGGCCGATGAAAACCAGCTGCTGCTGATCGTCGACGAAGTCCAGACCGGCATGGGCCGCACCGGCAAGATGTTCGCCTACCAGCACTTTGACGTCGTCCCCGACATCATGACGCTGGCCAAGGGCATCGGCGGCGGCGTGCCGCTGGCCGCCCTGCTGGCCCGTCAGGAAGTCAGCGTGTTCCAGCACGGCGACCAAGGCGGCACCTACAACGGCAACCCCCTGACCACCGCCGTCGGCGTCGCCGTCTTCGACGCGCTGGTCGCGCCGGGCTTCATGGACGCGGTCAACGCCCGCGCCAAGCAACTCTCCGAAGGCCTGCTGGCCATCTCGGCCAAGTACGGCATGAAGGGCGAACGCGGCATGGGCCTGCTGCGCGCGCTGGTGATGGATCGTGATGATGGTCCGGCGATTGTCGAAGCTGCGCGTAATCAGGCGCCGGAAGGTCTGCTGCTGAATGCCCCGCGTCCGAATCTGCTGCGCTTCATGCCCGCGCTGAATGTGACGGCTGAGGAAGTGGATTCGATGCTGAAGCAGCTGGATGCGCTGATTGCGCAGGTGCGTAAGGCTTGATGAGGTTTTAGAAAGTAGTGAATGCAGGGGCCGCGATTATGCGGCCCTTGTTTTTTGGTTGATTGGATCGCGGTTGGGATTGGGTATGCGGCCGCGGGTTGGGACATATCAAGGGAATCGAATGGACGCGAAGGAATTTGTCGGCAACTGGAATGCGCTGCGGGGTGAGCTGTTGGAGACGTTCATGGCGGCGGACGGCGGGTGTGCCGTCGCGGCCAAGGTGCGGGGGCTGGGGTTGTCGGCGGAACAGCTTGAGGGTGTGCATGGCGTTTTGGATCTGGCGCTGCGGGACACGATGTATGCGCTGCTGCTGGGGTTGGATGGGGCGGCGAGTATTGGCGATAGCCAGGAGCAGTTCACCATCGCGGGTGAGGATGGGGTGGTGATTGAGGATATTGAGTCGGAGGCTTGGGAGTGCTTCCATGGGGATTCGGGCGTTTGCGGTTGATTCGCTCGCCAAGGGTTTGGATTTTGGTCGCCGTTACGGGAGTTTGAAGATGTCCAAGTCGCCTGCTGATGACGTGGTGTCGATCTATCGGGAGCATGCCGACGCGTTTGTGCGGATGCGTGGGACTGGGCTGATTGAGCGCGCGTGGCTGGATGCGTTTCTGGCGCTGTTGCCGGGGGCGAGTCCGCGGGTGCTGGATATTGGGTGTGGGTTTGGCGTGCCGATTGCTCAGTATCTGATTGAGCGTGGTTGCCGCGTTACGGGTGTGGATACGTCGGTGCCGTTATTGAAGCGGGCGAAGGCGGCGTTTCCTGAGCATCAGTGGGTTGCTGCGGATATGCGGCAGATGCCGGTCGCTAAGTCGTTTGATGGGTTGATCGCTTGGCATAGCTTTTTTCATTTGTCGCCCGAGGATCAGCGGGGGATGTTTGGGGAGTTTGGGCGGTTGGCTGCGCCGGGGGCGGTGTTGATGTTTACGAGCGGGCCGGGGTTGGGTGAGGCGATTGGGAAGTTTGAAGGGAGGCCGCTGTATCAC
>NZ_JCBANC010000044.1:0-55379 GCF_059760815.1 Achromobacter sp. 1012554356
CGCCAGGCGCGCCGGCGAAGGCGATAAGGATCAGGTGAGGGCGATCGGTCCGAACGCAAGGGCCGACCAAGGGGATGGCCTCATGGGGTGCCTCAAGTTGCGGCAGGTGTCTGACACCCCTGAGACACCCGTTCAAGCTGAAGTGCATCTCACACGGGTGTCAGACACCGCGGAAGTTGCGGCAGGTGTCTGACACCCCTGAGACGCCCGTTCAAGCTGAAGTGCGTCTCACACGGGTGTCAGACACCGAGATCTACGCTTTAACCCGCAGCCCGTTCAGCCGCTTCAACCGTATTGACCAGCAGCATGGCGATGGTCATCGGACCCACGCCGCCGGGCACGGGGGTGATCGCGCCGGCCACTTCCTTGGCGGAAGCAAAATCCACGTCGCCGCACAGCTTGCCGTCGGCGCCGCGGTTGATGCCCACGTCGATGACGACGGCGCCGGGCTTGATCATCGAGCCGTCGATCATGCCGGGCTTGCCGGTGGCCACGACCAGCACGTCGGCGCGGCGGGTCTGGGCCGCCAGGTCGCGCGTCTTGGAGTTGCAGATCGTGATGGTGGCGCCGGCCTGCAACAGCAGCATGGCCATCGGCTTGCCCACGATGTTGCTGGCGCCCACGATGACGGCCTCAGCTCCGCGCAGGTTCACGCCTTCCGATTCCAGCATCTTCATCACGCCATACGGCGTGCAGGGGCGGAACAGCGGCTGGCCCGTCATGAGCAGGCCTGCGTTGCTGATATGGAAGCCGTCCACGTCCTTCTCGGCCGCGATGGCCTCGATGACCTTGTGGGCGTCCATGTGCTTGGGCAGCGGCAGTTGCACCAGGATGCCGTGGATGCTGGGGTCCTGATTCAGCACGTCGATGCGGGCCAGCAGTTCGGCCTCGGTCATCTCGGCCGGGTATTGCTCTTTCACGGAATGCAGTCCGGCCTTTTCGCAGGCCGCGACCTTGTTGCGCACATACACCTGCGAGGCGGGGTCCGCGCCGACCAGCACAACGGCCAGGCCGGGGCGGGTGCCCTTGGCGGCCAGGGCCGAAACACGCTGGGCGACTTCTTCGCGAATGCGCTGCGAGAGGGCCGCGCCGTCAATAATCCTTGCGGTCATGCGTGTGCCTCGGGTTTGGCCAAGGCCACTTTCATCAAATCTGCAACGGTGGTCACTTCAAGTTTTTCCATAATGTTGGCGCGGTGCGCCTCGACGGTCTTGATGCTGATGCCCAGGTCGTCGGCGATCTGCTTGTTCAAGCGGCCGGCGACGATGCGCTCCAGCACCTGTTGCTCGCGCGCGGTCAGGCGCGCCAGCATGGCTTCGTGGTCCTTCTGGGCCTGGTGCTTGCTCACGCGCTGCGTGGCCTGCTCCAGCATGCGCGCCACGATTTCGCGCAGGTCGGATTCGTTGAACGGCTTTTCCAGGAAGTCGACGGCGCCTTTCTTCATGGTGGACACCGCCATCGGCACGTCGCCGTGGCCGGTGATGAACACGATGGGCAGCGGCGCGTTGCGGATGATGAGCTGTTCCTGCAGCTCCAGGCCGCTCATGCCGGGCATGCGCACGTCGGCGATCAGCACGCCGATCTGGCTGGCGTCGTAGTCTTCCAGGAAGGACTCGCCGCTGGCGTAGGCGCGAACGCGGTATCCATTGGCTTCCAGCAGCCAGCGCAGCGAATCGCGGACCGCTTCGTCGTCGTCGACAATGAATACTGTGCTCGACAGGTGGGGCGTGTTCATGCGTGCAACTCCTCGGACTGATCGTTCTGGGCCTGCGTCTGGGTCGCAGCGCAGGGCAGGGTGAAGCGGAAGATAGTACCGCCGGCGGGATTGGGGTCAGCCCACAGGCGGCCGTGATGCGATTCGATAATGGTACGGCAGATGTTCAGCCCCATGCCCAGGCCCTGCGACTTGGTGCTGAAGAACGGTTCGAACAGACGCTCGGGTTCGGCCAGCCCGTGGCCGCGGTCCACGACGGCCACCTCGATATGCTGCTCGTGAAGAATTACGGCAACCTTAAGCTCGTCGGACTCGCTCTTTTCCATCGCTTCCAGCCCGTTCTTGAGCAGGTTCAGCAAGACCTGTTCGATCAGGATGGGGTCGGCCAGGACGTCGGGCGCGTTGGACGGCACGAAGCTGTCGATGCGGATGCGGCGCTTGCGAGCGTCGATTTCGGCAAAGCCGATGGCGTTGTCGACGATGCGGCCGATGGCCACGCGCTGGCGGCGCGGCTCGCTGCGCTTCACGAATTCGCGGATTCGGCTGATGATCTTGCCGGCGCGCTCGGCCTGCGAGGCGGCCTTTTCCAGCGCGGGCAGCAGCATGTTCGGACTGGTGTGGCCGGCCTTGACCAGCGCCACCGCGCCCATGCTGTAGTTGGCGATGGCCGTCAGCGGCTGGTTCAGTTCGTGCGCCAGCGACGAGGCCATTTCGCCCATCGTGGTCAGACGGCTGGTGAGCTGGATCTTTTCCTGCTGCACGCGCGACGCTTCCTCGTGGCCGCGGCGCTCGGTGATATCGCGCGCCACCTGCATGCGCACGCGGCGGCCGTCCGTCCAGGCCAGCATGCGGTGGTGCACTTCAAACCAGCGCTGCACGGACGGCGCAAAGACCTCGACCGATTCGTCGGTGAAGCGGCCGCGGCGGCCGGCCAGCAGTTCGTCGTGGCCGCCGGTCTGCGCGCCGAACACGCGGCGGTAGGTGCGGTTGGCAAACAGCAGCTCCAGCCCGTCATGCGTGTCGGCGGTGACCGAGATGGCGTCGTCCAGGCCTTCCAGCACGGTCATGAACCGTTCGTGGGCGGCGGTCAGGGCCTCTCGGATGCGCTTGGGCTCGGTGATGTCCGTCATGGACGTCATCCAGCCGATCTGATTGCCGTTGGGGTCCAGCAACGGCGACACGTACATGCGCGCCGTGAAGCGCGAGCCATCGCGCCGCTGGGCCTCGACCTCCAGGCCGCTGCTGGGCGTCTTGCCCGACATCAGCACGTCCAGCGTGTGCTGGTGCTGTTCGTGGCGGCCCGGCACCCAATACGGGAAGGGCGGGCTGCGGCCGATCAGGTCGGCCTCGTTCCAGCCGATCATCCGGCAGAAGGCCGGGTTCACATAGGCGATGCGGCCTTCCATGTCGAGCACGCGCATGCCCGTGGACATGGAGTTTTCCATGGCGCGCCGGAACCCGGTTTCGGCGATGAGCGCGGCCTCGGCGGTGGACCGGAAGCGGGTATAGCGCCACAGCATCAAGAGGCTGATGACGATGACGCACGACAGCGCCAGCACGACCCAGATCAGGCGTTGCTGGCGCAGTTCCTGGTCTATGGTGACAAACATGACGCTGTCGTCATGGATGCGCTGCAACCAGAAGAACACCGCCATCACACAGATATAGAGGATCAGCACCATCGCGGGCGTGACCCAGTACACCCCGCGCCGCCGGGTGCGGGCGTGGTCGTGGAAAGGCGTGGGTATGTTGGACTTGGGCGCGCTGGACATGGAATTCGGGGCCGGTAGACCGCGCATTTTAGTGCGTGTTGGGAGGGAATTGCCGGGAATCAAGTCCCCCATTCGGCCTAGACCATAAAAAGTATGGCGTTCAGCAATTCAGCTTGTGGTCAACTTTCCGCATTATGAAATGCCGTACCGCAACATGAAATTTTCCTTGCGACCGGTTAATCTTCTTTCTTAGAATGCCGCCTGACAGGAAACCCGCCCCTGGCAGGTCCTTTGAACACCCCGACCCCATGCATTGCATGGTAGCCCGGATGATCCCGGCTACCATGCAATGTCCGCGAGTAGATAAATAAGCGGGTGTGTGGTCACGACGAACCCCAACAGGAGACACACGATGTCCTCTAACGCCCAGGCTGGCGCCGTGCAGGCCGCCAACGACGAAGACACCCTTGAAACCCAGGAGTGGCTCGAAGCCCTGGCAGCCGTCCTTGATCGCGAAGGACCGCAGCGCGCCCATTACCTGCTGGAACGCCTGATCGACGAAGCCCGTCGCTCCGGCGCGCATATCCCGTTCTCGCCCAATACCGCTTACGTCAACACGATTCCGCCCGGCCTGGAGCCGGCGCACCCGGGCAACCTGGAACTGGAATCGCGCATCCGCTCGTACGTGCGCTGGAACGCCATGGCCATGGTGGTCAAGGCCAACAAGCACAACCCGCCCGATGGCGGCGACCTGGGCGGCCACATCGCGTCGTTCGCCTCGCTGGCCACCATGATCGGCTGCGGCCAGAACCACTTCTGGCACGCTGAAGACGAAGGCCACGGCGGCGACCTGGTCTACTTCCAGGGCCACACCTCGCCCGGCATGTACGGCCGCGCCTACCTCGAAGGCCGCCTGACCGAAGACCAGCTGAATCACTTCCGCCAGGAAGTGGACGGCAAGGGCCTGTCCTCGTACCCGCATCCGAAGCTGATGCCGGACTTCTGGCAGTTCCCCACGGTGTCGATGGGCCTGGGCCCGCTGATGGCCATCTACCAGGCCCGCTTCCTGAAGTACCTGCACGCCCGCGGCATCGCCGACACCAGCAACCGCAAGGTCTGGGTGTTCTGCGGCGACGGCGAAATGGACGAACCCGAGTCGCTGGGCGCCATCGCCCTGGCGGCCCGCGAAAAGCTCGACAACCTGATCTTCGTCATCAACTGCAACCTGCAGCGCCTGGACGGCCCGGTGCGCGGCAACGGCAAGATCATCCAGGAACTGGAAGGCGACTTCCGCGGTTCGGGCTGGAACGTCATCAAGCTGATCTGGGGCGGTTACTGGGATCCGCTGCTTGCGCACGACAAGGAAGGCATCCTGCGCCAGATCATGGAAGAAACCGTCGACGGCGAGTACCAGGCGTACAAGGCCAACGACGGCAAGTTCGTCCGTGAACACTTCTTCGGCAAGCACCCCAAGCTGCTGGAAGCCGTGTCGCGCATGAGCGATGAGGACATCTGGCGCCTGAATCGTGGCGGCCATGACCCCCACAAGGTGTACGCGGCCTTCAAGTCGGCCAGCGACCACACCGGCCAGCCGACCGTCATCCTGGCCAAGACCATCAAGGGCTACGGCATGGGCCACGTCGGCCAGGCCAAGAACCCGACCCACCAGCAAAAGAAGCTGGAGCTGGACTCCATCCGCGAATTCCGCGACCGCTTCGGCATCCCGATCCCGGACGACAAGCTGGAAGACCTGCCGTACTTCAAGCCGGCCGAAGACTCGCCCGAAATGAAGTACCTGCACGAGCGCCGCGCCGCGCTGGGCGGCTACCTGCCGCGCCGCCGCGCCAAGGCCGACGAGCAACTGAAGGCCCCCGCGCTGGACGCCTTCAAGGCCGTGCTGGAACCCACCGCGGAAGGCCGCGAAATCTCGACCACCCAAGCCTTCGTGCGCATCCTGAACCAGGTGCTGCGCGACAAGGAACTGGGTCCGCGCGTCGTGCCGATCCTGGCCGACGAATCGCGTACCTTCGGCATGGAAGGCCTGTTCCGCCAGATCGGCATCTACGCGCCGGAAGGCCAGAAGTACACCCCGGTCGACAAGGACCAGGTCATGTACTACAAGGAAGCGGCCGACGGCCAGCTTCTGCAGGAAGGCATCAACGAAGCGGGCGCGATGAGCTCGTGGATTGCGGCGGCCACGTCGTACTCCTCGAACAACCGCATCATGATCCCGTTCTTCATCTATTACTCGATGTTCGGGTTCCAGCGCATCGGCGACCTGGCCTGGGCCGCGGGCGACATGCAGGCGCGCGGCTTCCTCCTGGGCGGCACCGCCGGCCGCACGACGCTGAACGGCGAAGGCCTGCAGCACGAAGACGGCCACAGCCACATCCTGGCCTCGACCATCCCGAACTGCGTGTCGTACGACCCGACATTCGGCCATGAGCTCGCCGTCATTATTCAGCACGGTCTGAAGCGCATGGTGCAAGACCAGGAAAACGTCTACTACTACCTGACGGTGATGAACGAAAACTACCCGCAGCCCGGTCTGACCAAGGGCGACGAGGAAGGCATCATCAAGGGCATGTACAAGCTCAAGTCGCACGGCAAGGGCAAGAACCGCGTGCAGCTCATGGGTTCGGGCACCATCCTGCGCGAAGTCATGGCTGCGCAGGAATTGCTGGCCGCCGACTGGGACGTCGCCTCCGACATCTGGAGCGTCACCAGCTTCACCGAGCTGCGCCGCAACGGTCTGGACGCCGAACGCCACAACATGCTGCACCCCGACGAGAAGAAGCCGCAGGTGGCTTACGTCACGGAACAGCTGGCCAAGACGGAAGGCCCGATCATCGCGTCGACCGACTACATGAAGCTCTTTGCGGACCAGATCCGTCCGTTCGTGCCCAAGGGCCGCGAATACAAGGTGCTGGGCACCGATGGTTTCGGCCGCTCGGATTTCCGCTCGAAGCTGCGCGAGCACTTCGAGGTGGATCGCCACTTCGTCGTCGTCGCCGCGCTGCGCGCGCTGGCCGACGAAGGCAAGGTGCCGGTTGCCAAGGTGGCCGAAGCCATCAAGAAGTACGGCATCAATCCGAACAAAGCCAACCCGCAATACGCCTGAGGGTAAAGAGACATGAGCAACATCGTGCAAATCAAGGTTCCCGACATCGGCGACTTCAAGGAAGTGGAAGTCATTGAAGTGCTGGTTGCCGTGGGCGACACGATCAAGGCGGAGCAAAGCCTGATCACGGTCGAATCCGACAAGGCCTCGATGGAAATCCCCGCGTCGCAAGGCGGCGTGGTGAAGTCCATCACCGTGAAGGTCGGCGACAAGGTCGCCGAAGGCGCGGTCGTGCTGGAAGTGGAAGAAGCCGCCTCCGGCGCCGCCAAGGAAGAGGCCCCCAAGGCCGACCCCAAGCCGGCCGCCAAGGAAGAACCCAAGCAGGCCGCCGCTGCCGCGCCCAAGGCCGAGGCCTCGGCGCCCGCGCCGGCCGCCGCCAGCGGCCCGGTCGAGATCGAAGTGCCGGACATCGGCGACTTCAAGGAAGTGGAAGTCATCGAAGTCATGGTCGCGGTCGGCGACACCATCAAGGCCGAGCAAAGCCTGATCACCGTCGAGTCCGACAAGGCCTCGATGGAGATCCCGGCTTCGCAAGGCGGCGTGGTCAAGGAAGTGAAGGTCAAGGTCGGCGACAAGGTCGCCAAGGGCTCGGTCGTGGTGGTGGTGGAAGGCGGTGCACAAGCCGCTGCCGCCCCGGCCGCGAAGTCCGAAGCCGCGGCGGCCCCGGCAGCAAAGCCGGAAGCCAAGGCAGAATCGGCGCCCGCGCAGGCTGCCGCGCCCGCCTCGCGTCCGGCGCCCGCCGCCGCCCTGGAAGACGCCAACCTCAAGCCCGGCCAGCTCCCGCACGCCTCGCCGTCCGTGCGCAAGTTTGCGCGCGAACTGGGCGTGAACCTCTCCAAGGTCAAGGGCTCCGGTCCCAAGGAACGCATCACCGCGGACGACGTGCGCGGGTTCGTCAAGCAGGCTCTGTCGGCAGCGCCGGCGGCCGCTGCTGCCGGCGGTTCCGCCGATGGCGCCGCGCTGGGCCTCTTGCCGTGGCCGAAGGTCGACTTCACCAAGTTCGGCCCGATCGAAGCCAAGCCGCTGTCGCGCATCAAGAAGATCTCGGGCGCAAACCTGCACCGCAACTGGGTCATGATCCCGCACGTCACCAACAACGACGAAGCGGACATCACCGACCTGGAAGCCCTGCGCGTCACGCTGAACAAGGAAAACGAGAAGTCGGGCGTCAAGGTCACGATGCTGGCCTTCCTGATCAAGGCCGTGGTCGCGGCCCTGAAGAAATTCCCCGAGTTCAACGCCTCGCTGGATGGCGACAACCTGGTGCTCAAGCAGTACTACCACATCGGTTTTGCGGCCGACACGCCCAACGGGCTGGTGGTGCCGGTGATCCGCGATGCCGACAAGAAGGGCATCCTGCAGATCGCCCAGGAAATGACGGACCTGTCCAAGAAGGCGCGCGACGGCAAGATCTCGCCCGCGGAAATGCAGGGCGGCTGCTTCTCGATCTCGTCGCTCGGCGGCATCGGCGGCACCTCGTTCACGCCCATCATCAACGCGCCTGAAGTGGCGATCCTGGGTGTGTCGCGCTCCTCGCACAAGCCCGTCTGGGACGGCAAGCAGTTCGTGCCGCGCCTGATCGTGCCGCTGTCGTTGTCCTATGACCACCGCGTCATCGACGGCGCCTCGGCCGCGCGCTTCAACGCCTATCTGGGTGCGCTGCTGGCCGACTTCCGCCGCATCGCGCTGTAAACGGGGAGCCCTATGAGCAATACCGTTCAAATCAAAGTGCCGGACATCGGCGACTTCAAGGAAGTGGAAGTCATCGAGGTGCTGGTGGCCGTGGGCGACACGATCAAGGCCGAGCAAAGCCTGATCACCGTCGAATCCGACAAGGCCTCGATGGAGATCCCCGCGTCGCAAGGCGGCGTGGTGAAGTCCATTGCCGTGAAGGTCGGCGACAAGGTCGCTGAAGGCGCGGTCGTGCTGGAAGTGGAAGCGGCTGCTGATGCTGGCGCCGCCAAGGAAGCGGCTCCCAAGGCCGATCCCAAGCCGGCCGCCAAGTCCGACGCGCCCAAGTCCGAGGCGCCCGCTGCGAAGGCCGCCGCGCCTGCCGCCGCTACCTTCAGTGGCTCGGCCGACGGCGAATACGACATGCTGGTGCTGGGCGCGGGCCCCGGCGGCTACTCCGCCGCCTTCCGCGCCGCCGACCTGGGCCTGTCCGTGGTCCTGGTCGAGCGCTACAGCACGCTGGGCGGCGTCTGCCTGAACGTGGGCTGCATTCCGTCCAAGGCGCTGCTGCACAACGCCGCCATCATCGACGAAGCCCGCGAGCTGGCTGCCCATGGCATCAGCTTCGGCGAGCCCAAGATCGATCTGGACAAGCTGCGCGGCTACAAGGACAGCGTGGTCGCCAAGTTGACCGGCGGCCTGGCCGGCATGGCCAAGGCGCGCAAGGTCACCGTGGTGACGGGCGTGGGCGAATTCGCCGATGCCAACCACCTGACGGTCAAGGGCGCCGAGGGCAAGACGCAGACCCTGCGCTTCAAGCAGGCCATCATCGCCGCCGGCAGCCAGTCGGTGAAGTTGCCGTTCCTGCCCCAGGACGAGCGCATCGTCGACTCCACCGGCGCCTTGCTGCTGCGTGAAGTGCCCAAGAAGATGCTCATCATCGGCGGCGGCATCATCGGCCTCGAAATGGGTACGGTGTACTCCACGCTGGGCGCGCGTCTGGACGTGGTGGAAATGCTGGACGGCCTGATGCAGGGCGCCGACCGCGACCTGGTCAAGGTGTGGCAGAAGAAGAACGCCTACCGCTTCGACAACATCATGTTGAAGACCAAGACCGTGGGCGCCGAAGCCAAGAAGGACGGCATCTACGTCACCTTCGAAGGCGAGGGCGCGCCCAAGGAACCGCAACGCTACGACCTGGTGCTGCAAGCCGTCGGCCGCAGCCCCAACGGCAAGAAGATCGGCGCCGACAAGGCGGGCATCGCCGTCACCGACCGCGGTTTCATCGAGGTCGACCGCCAGATGCGCACGAACGTGCCGCACATCTACGCCATCGGCGACATCGTCGGTCAACCCATGCTCGCCCACAAGGCCGTGCATGAAGGCCACGTCGCCGCCGAAGCCGCCGCCGGCCAGAAGTCCTTCTTCGACGCGCGCGTCATCCCGTCGGTGGCCTACACCGATCCGGAAGTGGCGTGGGTCGGCCTGACCGAGGACGAAGCCAAGAAGCAGGGCATCAAGATCGAGAAGGGCGTGTTCCCGTGGGCAGCCTCGGGCCGCGCCATCGCCAACGGCCGCGACGAGGGCTTCACCAAGCTCATTTTCGACGCCGAGACGCATCGCATCCTGGGCGGCAGCATCGTGGGCACCCACGCGGGCGATCTGATCAGCGAACTGGCGCTGGCCGTGGAAATGGGCGCCGACGTCGTCGACATCGCCAAGACCATCCACCCGCACCCGACGCTGGGCGAATCGGTGGGCATGGCCGCGGAAGTCGCCGAAGGCGTCTGCACCGACTTGCCGCCGATGAAAAAGAAGTAACGCGCCGCGGCTTGCCGCGTCTGCAATGGAAAGCGCCGCCCCTTTTTGAAGGGGGCGGCGTTTTTTTTATGGGTGCGCGGTTTGTGCGTGCGTGGTCAAGCGTCGATCCGTCGGTACGAGGCGGGCGAAAACCGCATTGCCAGCGCCAGCAGCATGACCGCGCCGGCCAGCATCACGATCCAGGCCTCGGTCAGGCTCGAAAACCGGTCGCGCAGCACGCCCGCCAGCAGCGGCATGAAGCTCGCAAGCACGTAGCCGCCGCCTTGCACGAACGCCGCCAGCATCCCCGCTTGCGCCGGATCGTCCAGGTGGTCCATCGCCACGATCAGCGACAGCGGAAAGAGCGCACCGATGCCAATGCCCAGGAGCAGGCACGCCAGCAGCGCCAGCTTGAGCGGTGCAAGAATCAGGCATGCCAGCCCGCAGATCAGGATCGTCAGCACAACGGCCAGCGGCTTGCGCCGGTCGGGAAACTTGCCGATCCACGCCGACACGGCCAAGCCCGCCATCACTTCGGCCAGCGTCAGGCCGCCCAGCAGAAGGCCTGCGGCGGAGGGCTCCCACCCAAGGCCGGTGTAGAACGGGGGCAACCACGCCAGCACCAGCGTGTACGCCCCGGTGCCGATGCCAAAGAACAGCATCAGTTCCCACGCCCGCAGATTGCGCCAAAAAGCGCGCGGGGCGGTGCGAGTTGTGCGGTGGCGGGGCGAAGGCGCATCAGCGCGATCTCGCGTTGCCTTGAACCACAACGGCAGCGCAAGCACGGCGGGCACGCTCCAGAACGCCAACGCGGCGGGCCAGCCAAAGCTGCCTGCCAGCCCCGCGGCGCTGGCCGCCGCGACGGCCGCGCCCGCCATGATGCCGGTGGTGTACAAGCCGAACACCCGGCCCATGTCATGCGCGAAATTGCGCTTGATGAAGGCCGGCAGCAAGGTCTGCACCAGCGCAATGCCCACGCCCGCCAGCGCGGCCGTCAGCAGCAGTCCGTACGTGTTCACGGCGGCGTAGCGCGATAGGCAGGCCAGGGCCACCAACGCGATACCCAGACCGATCCCGCCCCGTTCATTCAAGTATCTGGTAAGGCGGCCGCCGGCCAGCGCGCAGATTCCCATGACAAAGACGGGCAACGTCGTCAGCAGGCTGGCCTGCGTATTGGTGGCCCCCGTGGCCGACTGAATCATGTCCAGCAACGGCCCGATGGCCGCCAGCGCGGGCCGCAGATTCAGCGCCACCGCGACGATGGCAATGAGGACAATCAGGGGGCGTAACCGCACGCTCAACATAGATATCTCGACATCAAGTTATTTGATGTCGAAGTATATAGACGGCACGGTGCGCTCGGCAACGGGATATCATGGCTGCCAATATAAATAGCTTCATGCAGAGAGAACCATGACTGATCGTGCAAAGCGCGCGCAGGAAGAATGGCAACGCGAGCGGCCGGACATCGACGCCAACGTGATGGCGCTGGCGGGGCGCCTGCTGGAAGCCACGCATCTCCTGGAACGCAATTGGTTCCTGCCGCTGGCCGCGCAGTTCGAACTGCACCAAGGCGAATTCGACGTCATCGCCACGCTGCGGCGTTCGGGCAATCCGTACGCCATGACGCCCACCGACCTGCACGAGGGCCTGATGCTGTCGTCAGGCGCGATGACCAGCCGGCTTGACCGCCTGGAACGCAAAGGCCTCATCGAACGCGTGCCGTCGCCCAATGACCGGCGCAGCACGCTGGTGCGCCTGACACCGGCGGGCTTGGCGCTGATCGACAAGCTGCTGCCGCTGCACGTCGCCAACGAGCAGCAGGCCATGGCGTCGTTGTCGCAGAAGGAGCAGGCGCAACTGGATGGGCTACTGGCGAAATTAATTGTGGGCTTGGGACGCAAGCCGGGGGATTAAGCGGGTGCGCGCGGTGCAGGTTGCGTGGGTGTCGGACAGCGATTTCTTAGCGTAGGTGTCTGACACCCCGGAAGTGCGGGTGCAATCTGAGCCAACCCCCCCCACGGGTGTCAGACACCGGTCTGGCTAAAACACCATTTCGCGTACTCCTTGCGCCTTGTCTGCGGGTCCGGCCCCATCGCCAGATACAGGTCATGCAAGTCCAAATGACCGTCGTTGACAATGCCCATCCGCGCCCGATAGCTCGACCAACGGTAATCCGTGGCGGACACTGTCACGCCGGCTCGTACCGGATTCAATTCGATGTACCTGCAGCAGTCCAACAGATACTGCTCGGTATCGATCACCCGCGATTTGAACCGAGCCTCCCAAAGCGAGCCGGCGACGTCTCTGCGCGCATTCCAACGTCGCGTCGCACGTTGCGCGATTCGCTGCATCAGCATCGACAGCGTCCGCGGATCATCCTGGGGCGTCAGCAACAGATGCACATGGTTCGGCATCAGGCACCAAGCGTGCAGCGCGACGCCCAGGGTTCGGCGGTAATCGTGCAGATCTTCAAGATAAGCGCAATAGTCATTGGAATCATCGAACACAGGCCGCTGCCGATGGCCACGCTGGACGATATGGTGCGGTTGATGCGCAATAAGGATTCGAGGTCTTCTGGCCATGGCTGCACGCGAGTGAATGGAACAGCAGGCAGGATAGCGATTGCCCGGTCTGAGGGGCGCGTCGGAGAGACAACTTTGGCCCTGCGTATGGCGGTGCGCCGGTGTCTGACACCCTTGAGGCGGCGGTGCAAATTGAAGGTGATCTCTCCAGGGTGTCAGACACCTTGACCGATGCCGCATGGGAGCAGGGCGCTTTCTGCTGAACCTATCGATTGCGGGCCGGTGTCTGACACCCTTGAGGCGGCGGCGCAATTTGAAGGTGATCTCTCCAGGGTGTCAGACACCTTGAACCGGTGCCGCACGGGAGCAAGGCGCTTTCTGCTGACCGTATCGATTGCGGGGCGGTGTCTGACACCCTTGAGGCGGCGGCGCAAATTGAAGGTGATCTCTCCAGGGTGTCAGACACCTTGAACCGGTGCCGCATGGGAGCAAGACGCTTTCTGCTGAACCTATCGACTGCGGGCCGGTGTCTGACACCCTTGAGGCGGCGGCGCAATTTGAAGGTGATCTCTCCAGGGTGTCAGACACCTTGAACCGATGTCGCACGGGAGCAAGGCGCTTTCTGCTGACCGTATCGATTGCGGGCCGGTGTCTGACACCCTTGAGGCGGCGGCGCAAATTGAAGGTGATCTCTCCCGGGTGTCAGACACCTTGAACCGGTGCCACATGGGAGCAAGGCGCTTTCTGCTGAACCTATCGATTGCGGGCCGGTGTCTGACACCCTTGAGGCGGCGGTGCAATTTGAAGGTGATCTCTCCAGGGTGTCAGACACCTTGAACCGATCTCTCCTGGGTGTCAGACACCTTTTCAGCTTGCTAGGGCGCCGTGCAGCCGGGCATAAAAAAGCCGCCCGTGGGCGGCTGATCTTCGTTCTTTGCGTTGCGGCTGATTGCCGCGCGGCGGGGGTTTAAGCGTGCGTGTTGATGCGCGAGCCCAGCGTGCCGTCGATTGCCAGTACCGGCAGCGATTGCAGCAGCGTGGCGACCGAGTCGGCTTGGGCGTTGATTGCCTTTTTAGTCACCGATGCCTGGACCTCCATCATGAGATTCGCGTCGCGCAGGGCCAAGGCGGAATTGACGGTGTTGTTGACGGAAGCATCCATGGTCTAGGTGTCCTGGTGATGTGAGGCCGCGTTAACGGCCGAAGCAAGTCGCATTATGGGGCACGCCATTCGAATGATGCAAAACATTTCGCAATGATCGAGAGCCGCAGTGCATTGTGGCGGGTGTTCGTGGCGGGCATGTGACACGGCCTGGCAAGCTTTGGCTGCGTCGGGCAGGTGACGGCGACAGATTTGGCCCAGTCGGGCTGTGCCGGCGTTGCCACAGGCGCGGCTTGCGCCCTACGGCTGGGCCGGGCATTCCTTGACTTGGCCCCAACCTTGATGCGGTTCGCAATACTGCTTGCGCGCGGCCCAGGCGCAGTCCGGGCGCTCGAAGAAGCCCAGTTCGGCGCATCGTGCCAACTCGCCGTCGAGCGCGGCGACCCATGCCATCGGATCGGGGGCGGGAAACTCGGTGATGCGCAGCGTCGACTGCGGCCCGGCGTGTTCGCTGGCGGATGCCGCTGGCGCCGGATGATCCGGCGCTGCAGAGGATGCCGTTGACGTCGAACGATCCGGCGCATTCGAGGGATCCGCCGGCGCGGCACGATCCGGCCCGCCGGCGGAAGCCGTCGAGGCAGCCGCAGACCCGGCAGGTCCCGCTTCTCCCGTCGCGGGCGATGCCCCAGCGCGATCCGCGCCAGTCGATGCCCCCGACGGTGACCCCACTGCTGACGACGCCGATCCGATAATCTTCTCGCCTTGCCCGCCTGCCGGCGATGGCGCGGCACCCGTGCCCGCCGTGTCCGATTCCGGCGGCAGGGGAGGCAGCGGCGTCAGGGGCACGCGCACGGGACTGGCGGACGTGGCGCCCGACGGTGCGGTGTTGGGGGAATTCCAGGACACGACCAGCAGCACCAGCGCGCCGTAGATGGCCAGCGTATAAATCACGGTCACCGTCGCGCAGCCCACGCGGCGGCGCGTCATGGGTTCGCCGTCGTCGCGGCCGAACAGGCTGCGCCATCCGACCAGCGCCGCGCCCGGCGCGGAAATCAGCCACCAGCACAGGCGCTTGAACCAGCCCGGCTCCTGCCGCGGCAGCGAGGCCTGGACCTGTGCAGCAAGCAGCTCGCGCAGGGCGCGGTTCTCTTCGCGCAGGCGCAGGGTCTGCGTGTCCACCGGCCCCTGGTCATCTTGATCCGGAGTGCCGTCGTGCTGCGTAGCGAGTGGATCGGGAGGCGTGGCGGTCATGTCGTGAAAAATATAGATACAAAAGCTGCGGTCGCAATTATGAAGCATGTCCGCAAGGGGCAACCGGGGAATAGGACCGTAAATCGGCCGCTTGGCCCAACTTTCCGCCCCGCAGCCGAATCCTCCCGCCTCAGTCCCCTGTTGCTTCCCGCCGTCCCAGCAGCTGCATCGGATTGCCGCCCTGTATCGAATACGCCTCGACTTCGCCGCGCACAATCGTGCCGGCCGCGATCACGCAGCCCTCGCGCAGCACTGCGCCGTCCAGCAGCACGCAGTTGGCGCCGATCCAGACGTCGTCCTCGATCACGATGCCACCCTTGCTGGGCCTGAAGCCCTGTTCGCGGATGGGCAGATCGCGGCGGCGGAATTCATGGTTGGCGGGGGCGAAGGTGCAGTTGGCGGCCACCGCCACGCGGGCGCCCATGCGGATGCCGTTGCCGGTGTAGAGCACGCACCCGGAATTGATGACGCATTCCGGGCCGATCTCGACATCGCCCGCGCCGCCCGCGGGCTTGATCTTCACGAAGGAATCGATCACCGCGCGCGCGCCGACCACGATGCGCGTGCCGCGCGTCGAATCCTCGATATCTGCCAGCGCGGACACCCGCGCGGTGGGATCGATCTGGATCATGCTGCCCGCCGTGCCGCGATCAGGCCTTGCGGCGCAGGAAGCCGTCGGGCGCCGACGTGACGAGCAGGCGGTCTTCGACCGAGCGGTCGATCTCGAACTCGGGATGCTGCTTGATCCATTCCCACACGGCCGTCTTGGGGTTGTTGCCCTTGCCCCAATGGCGGCCCGGCCATTCGTAGTCGGCCGGCATGTCTTCCACGAAGGTGTCGAAGACGACGCAATAGCTTCCCACGCTGACGAGATCCGCGTAGGCGTTCAGTTCGGCCAGCACATGGTCGTGCGTGTGATTGGAATCCAGGCACACCATGATGTTCTTCTTGCCCTCGGCGTGCGCGCGCACCTGCGCGATCGTCGCGGGGTCGATGCTGGAGCCTTCGATGAGGTGGATGCGCTTGGCCAGCGGGTGGGTCTCGATGGCCTTGCGGTTGTGCTCGCGGATTTCGATGTCCACGCCGACCACTTCGCCCGCGCCCAACAGTTGCAGCATGGAGGCCGACAGCATCAGCGAGCCGCCGTGGGCAATGCCCGTCTCGATGATCAGGTCCGGCTTCACGGCCCAGATCAGTTCCTGCATGGCCATGGCGTCCATGGGCAGCTGGATGAGCGGGCGGCCCGCCCACGAGAAGTTGTTCATGTACTTGCGCTCCAGCGCCATCTGGCGCCAGGCAATGGAGAGCTCGCGGAATTCCTGGTCTTTGGCAAACCCGGCAATGCGGGCTTCCTTCTCCTGGCGGTACTCCGGATGCGCGTCGGGCGTGGTTTCAAGGTAGGACATTCAGATTCCTTTGTGCAGACGGTACTGCGCTAGAAAATTCGGGAAAAATTCGGAAAACGGACGCGGGGGCTGGCGGCACAGCGCTTGCGTGCGCGTCACGTCGATGTCGTCGAACGCCCACGCCGGGGCGCCGGGTGCGACCGAAACGGGGTAGCCCATGACATCCTGCAGCCACGCTGCGACCTCGCGGTTCTCAACGCCCGCGCCGTGCGCGACATTGAAGATGCCGGCGGCATCGGACAGGGCGATGGCAAGAATCTGCGAGACCGCGTCGTCGATGTGCAGGTAGTCCTTGCGGGAGGAGAGCGCCGTGCGCAGCGTGATGCGGCCGTCGCGCGCGCCTTCCTCCAGCAACTGATCAATGAAGCTGTCCGGCGCGTCGCGCAGGCCGACGATGTTGGACAGGCGCGCCACCTTGGCCGGCCGTCCGCCATGCAGGCAGAGCGATTCGCCCATGAGCTTGGACAGGTTGTACAGGTCGCTCGCGTCGTTCGGATTGACGCGCAGCGCCGCGCTTTCACGCGTGTCGGCCACGCCTGAATACACGCGCGTGCTGGACAGGTAGGTCAGGCTGTCGAAATCGCCGTGGGCGAGCAGGCTGCGCAACAGGCAGACGTGGGCCTCGACGGTGTCCAGCGGACGGCTGCGAAAGTCCGATGTCAGACCGATCGCGTAGATCACGTGACCCAGCGGGCGGCGCAGCAGGTCCGCATCCTGGCGCGGCGGCGCGTCACAGGCGACGCCGTCGGCGCGCAGACGCGCGGCCAGATGGCGGCCGATGAAGCCCGAGGCGCCCAGAACGGTGACCGGCCTGCTGTTCATGCGTGGGGACCGCTGTCGATGGAAAGCGACGGGATCGCCGTGACCAGCTTGGCGCCCCATTCATGGCGCGCGTAGGCAAGCTGCTCCGACACCTCGGTCTTCAGATTCCAGGGCAGGATCAGGATGTACTCGGGCCGGTCCTCGCGCAGCCGCGCTTCGGCCACGATGGGAATGTGGCTGCCCGGCAGGTACTTGTCCTGCTTGGCCGGGTTCAGGTCCACCACGTACGGCAGCAGATCCGGACGCACGCCGGCAAAATTCAGCAGCGTGTTGCCCTTGGCGGCTGCGCCGTAAGCGGCAATGCGCTTGCCGCCGCGGCGCAGCTCCACCAGGAACGCCAGCAGGTCATTCTTGACCCGTTCGGCCTGTTGCTGGAAGCGTGCGTAGAAGTCCGGCCCGGCGACGCCGGCGCGCTGTTCTTCATCCAGCGTGCGCGCCACCTCGGCGCCGGTTTCATGCTTGCCGGTATCCAGGCGCTGCGCGAAGACGCGCAGGCTGCCGCCGTGCGTGCCCAGGTGCTCGACATCGAACACCGACAGGCCGTTGGCGGTGAAGATGCGCGATACCGCCGTGAGCGACAGATAGGAATAGTGCTCGTGATAGACAGTGTCGAACTGGCCTTCCTGCACCATGCGCAGCAGGTGCGGAAACTCGAATGTCGCCACGCCTTGCGGCTTGAGCAGGGCGGCGAAGCCCGAAACGAAATCGTTGATGTCCGGAACATGCGCCAGCACGTTGTTGGCGGCAATCAGGTCCGCGGCGCGTCCGCCCTCGGTCAGTTCGTCGCCCAGTTCGACGCCGAAGAAGCGCTGCACGATGTCGATGCCGCGGTCGCGGGCGGCTTGCGCCGTGCTGGCGGTGGGCTCCACGCCGTAGCAGGCAATGCCCGCTTCCTTGACGTACTGCAGCAGATAGCCGTCGTTGGCCGCGATCTCCGCGACCATGCTGTCCTTGCCCAGGCCGAAGCGGCCGATCATCGCATCCACGTAGCGGCGCGAATGCGCCAGCCACGATGACGAGAACGAGCTGAAGTAGGCGTAGTCGTCGGTGAACAGCGCCTCGCGGCCCGCGTGGTCTTCGGTCTGGACCAGCCAGCAGGACTCGCACACGAGGATGCGCAGCGGGAACCAGGTCTCCGGGCCGCGCAGCGCCGCTTCGGTCAGGTAGGCGTTGGACGGCGGGGCATGGCCCAGGTCGAGGAAGGGCAGGCGCAGTTCGGCCTGGCAATGGCGGCACTTCACAGTGCGACTCCAGAATAAGCAGCGTCCAGGCGCGGATGTTGCTGATCGCGCTCGGACACCAGGGTAGGGGGGGCGGGCCAGGAGATGCCGACGCGGGCCTCCTGGTAATGCAGACCGGCCTCGGCTTGCGGGGCATAGGGGGCGGAGTGGCAATACAGCATTTCCACGTCGTCGCTCAGCGTCTGAAAACCGTGGGCGAAGCCTTCGGGAATCAGCAGCGCGCGGCCGTTGTCCGCTGACAGGCGTTCCGCATGCCACTGCAGGAACGTGGGCGAACCTTGCCGCAGATCGATGGCAACGTCCCAGACCACGCCCCGGATGCAGCTCACGAGCTTCATTTCCGCAAAGGGCGGCAACTGGTAGTGCATGCCGCGGACCGTGCCGGCTTGCGCGGTATAGGTATGGTTGACCTGCGCGACCGGGCCGCTCCAGCCGCATGCCGCCAGATCGGCCGCATCGAACAGCCGCGCCAGAAAGCCGCGCGTGTCGCCGCGCGGATGGCGCTGCACGACCTTCAGGCCGGAGATCGGCGTATCGAGAATGACCAGGCTCATGTCCGCGCCTCGTAGCGGTCGATGTCGGCATGGCAGAGCGCCTGCGCATCGGCGCCGGCGTCGAATCGGCGGTACCAATCCATGCTGTGCGTCACCGCCTGCGGCAGCGCCCATCGGGGCGCCACGTTCAGCACGGCGCGCGCCTTGGACGTATCCAGGGTGAGCAGCCCGGCCTCGTGCGGTCCTTCGATCTGTTCGGCATAGACCACGCGGCCCTTGCCGTAGGCGGACAGGGCAAGATCCACCACGGTGCGCACCGGCGCTGCCTCGGCGGCATCCGGGCCGAAGTTGTACGCGTCCGCCAGCGCGGGCGCATCCCACAGCTTTTCCGCCAGGGTCAGGTAACCCGCAAGCGGTTCCAGGACGTGTTGCCACGGGCGTACCGATTGCGGCCGCCGTACATGCAGATCTCCGCCATCCCGCCAGGCGCGCGCGGCGTCAGGCAGCAGGCGGTCCGCCGACCAGTCGCCGCCGCCGATCACATTGCCGGCGCGCGCGCTGGCAACAGCCAGGCCTTGCTCACGCAGGAAGGCGTCGCGATAGGACGCAATGACCAGTTCGCTGGCGGCCTTGCTGGCGCTGTAGGGATCGTGCCCGCCCAGCGCGTCGTTCTCGCGGTACGGGTAGGGCCATTCGTTGTTTCGGTAGACCTTGTCGGTAGTGACCATGACCGCGACCCGGGCCGACGGCGTGGCGCGCAGGGCATCCAGCAGATGCGCCGTGCCCATGATATTGGCGGCAAAGGTTTCGACCGGCTGCGCATAGCTCGGCCGCACCAGCGCCTGCGCGGCCAGGTGCAGCACGACGTCCGGACGGGCGGCCAGCACGTGTTCGCGCAGCGCGGCGGCGTCGCGGATGTCGCAATAGTGGCTATCGATCAGCGCGCCGATGCGGGCGGCCTGATACAGGCTGGGTTCCGTGCACGGCGGCAGGGCAACGCCCGTCACCTGCGCGCCCAGCCGCTGCAGCCAGATTGCCAGCCAGCCGCCCTTGAATCCGGTGTGACCCGTCAGGAGGACGCGCTTGCCGCGCCAGAAACCGGCATTCGGCGTTACCAGACTTTCCATGGCGCCTTGCCCGTGCTCCAGAGGGATTCCAGCAGGTTCTTTTCGCGCAACGTGTCCATGGGCTGCCAGAAGCCCAGGTGTTCGTAGGCGTGGAGCTGGCCGTCGCGGCTCAGTGCTTCCAGCGGGCCGAGTTCCCACGTGCAGTCGTCGTCCTCGATCAGCTTGAGCACGCTGGGCGACAGCACGAAGAAGCCGCCGTTGATCAGGCCGCCGTCGCCGCGCGGTTTTTCCGCAAAGCCGGTGACCAGATCGCCTTCGCGGCGCAGCGCGCCATAACGGCCAGGCGGCTGCACGGCGGTCACGGTGGCCGCTTTGCCGTGCTTGCGGTGAAAGGCGAGCAGGGCGGTGATGTCGATATCGGCCACGCCGTCGCCATACGTAAAGCAGAACGCCTCTTCTTCCTTCACGTAGTCGGCCACGCGCTTCAAGCGCCCGCCGGTCATCGTGTTCTCGCCCGTGTCCACCAATGTCACGCGCCACGGCTCGGCCTTGCGCTGATGCACTTCCATGCGGTTGTCGGCCATGTCGAACGTGACGTCGGACATGTGCAGGAAGTAGTTGGCGAAATACTCCTTGATCATGTAGCCCTTGTACCCGCAGCAGATCACGAAGTCGTTCACGCCGTGGGCGGAATAGGTCTTCATGATGTGCCACAGGATGGGCCGCCCGCCGATCTCGATCATCGGCTTGGGTCGCGTGTGGGTTTCTTCGGAAATCCGGGTGCCAAGGCCGCCGGCCAGAATGATTGCTTTCATGCTTGGGTTTCGCACCAGTTCTTGAACATTTCGCGCAGCGCGCCTTCGAACTTGCGCGCGAAGGCGGGTTCGTTCATCAGGGGGCTGACGCGCATTTCTTCGCGCAGGCCGCCGCGGATCTTGGCCAGGGCGGGCAGGTCGCTCGCCAGCGCGACGACCTTCTCCACGTACTCCAATTCCGTCTGCGCGACCCACTCGGGGCGTTGGATGCCGTGCAGGATCGAACTGCCGATGCGGCCGACGCTGGGACGGCTGGCAAGGGTGACGTACGGCACGCCCATGTAAAGGGTCTCGACCAGCGTCACGCCCGAGTTGTGGGGGAAGCAGTCCAGACCGATGTCCATGCTGCGCAGGATGTCCCACGGGGGGCTGTCCCAGCCGATCAGCAGGCGGTCGCGCGCGATGCCGTGCGCGCCGAAGCGGCTTGCCAGCTCCTCGCGCATCGGGCCGTCCTTGTAGCTGCGGCTGTTGACGATCAGGCGCGACTGCGGCACGCGGCGCAGGATCTCTGCCCACACGCCGACGACCTTGTCGTTCATGCGGATCGCGCGGGTGAGGCTGCCGAAGGTGATGTAGCCGTTCTTCTGCGCCGGCAGGTCGTTGCAGTCGCCCATGCCCGCGCCGGCGCGGTAGACGAAGTTGCTGTCGGCCAGCCGCCAGGGCTTCTCAGAAAACAAGGCTTCGCTGCCCGTGGGCGCCATGACTTCATCGCTCATGATGTAGTCGATGGCGGTGAGGCCCGTGGTGTAGCCGAAGCCCAGCCAGGTCAACGAAATGGGCGCGGGCTTGCGGGCGAACACGCCCAGCCGGTTGCCGCCGGTGTGGCCGGCGACGTCGATCAGGATGTCGATGCCGTCGGCGCGGATGCGGTCGGCAAGCGCCGCGTCGCTCATGCCGGCGGTAGGCGTCCAGGCGTCGAAATAGCGCTTGAAGCGGGTGGTGACGGGGTCTTCCGCGACGAATTCCGCGTAGGCATGCAGTTCAAGGTTCTCGCGGTCGTGATGCGACAGCAAGGGCTCGATGAAGTTGTTGCCCGAATGCTGGCGGAAGTCCGGAGACACGTAAGCCACGCGGATGCGGCGCTTGGCGTCACGGAGGTTCGCATGGGGACGCCACGTCGACCGCAGGCCCTCGCAATGGACCTGATTGAACTGGCGGTAGGCGTCGAACACCTCTTCCGCGGTCGCGGACGGGGAGTAGTTCAGCGAAAACAGCAGGTTGTTGTGCGCGATGAGCGCCTTGGGCGCGATCGACACCGCGGCCTTGGCGGCGGTCACGGCGCCTTCCGCATCACCGCGATCCAGCAGGATCTTGCCCAGGTTGGTTCTGGCCTTTTCCTGATAGGGATCCAGCGACAACGCGGTCAGGCAGCTTGCCTGTGCTTCCTTGTAGCGCAGCTCCGAACACAGCGCATCGCCCAGCACGCCATGCGTGGAGGCGTCGCGAGGCGCAAGCTCCACAGCGCGGCGCGCCGCGCCGATGGCTTCGGAAGTGCGGGTGAGCGCCGTCAGGCAGGACGACAGCACGATATAGCTTTGGGCCCGCGCGGGCGCCAATTCCAGCATCTTGAGCGCCGGCGCGAGCGCCTGGCGGAACCTGCCGGAGTTGCACAGCGTGACAGCCAGGGGCTCCCAGGCCGCGGAGGCGCCCGGGACCGTCTTGATGAGCTGGCGCGCCAGGCCTTCGGCCTTGTCGTATTGCCGTTCGGTCAGCAGGTCCTGGATGCGCATGGCAAGCGTCGCCGCGGCCGGCGGCAGGCCACCGGCCATCGAGCCGGCCGCCAGAACGCGCTGATTCAGGCTGACGCGTGCCAGGGCGCCGGCATACAGTCCAAAGAGCTGCGCGTCGCCGTGGCTGGCGGTCAGCGCCTCGTTGAGCAGCGCGGCCCACGCCGACGCCGACCCCTGCAGCAGCCCATAACGCTTGAGCAGGCCCAGCAATTCCAGGAGGCCCGATGTGTCCCGCGGGATACCTGCTTCGGTCGTTTCAGGCGCGGTGCTTACCTGCAGCAGCGGCAGCCCTTGGGCAAGCCGGTCCGCCATGGTCTGAAAATCGGGCGTCAGGATCAGCTTGACGGGTTCGTGCCACAGGTTGAACCGCAGCGGAACGCCTTGCGCAAGCTGTTCGGACAGCGCGACGTTCAGGCAGGCAACCGGGCGGACCGGCGCGTTGTCTTCACGATCGTAAGGGCCCGCTTCGACGCAGAAATGCGCCAGATCGTGCTCCATCAGCGTCGTCAGCGACTTGTCGAGCAGCTTGCGCGCGGCGCCGTCGTCCAGCCCCTCCGCGTGCATCAGCACGGCGACCAATGTCGTATAGGGCAGGGACCCGGGCCAGGCGTGGGCAAGCGTGTCCATCAGCTTGACCATGTGCGCTTCCGTGGTCACCAGGCCGCGGCCCAGGTGGTTCACATAGGTCGCACCCACCTCCTGCCCGTTGGCGGCCAGGCGCTGCGCGCCGCACGCCCAGCGCAGGTCCTTGAGCCGGCTCAGGTCCGGCCGCGGCTGGAGCTGTTCGGCGGCGGCCTGGGTGGTGAGAAGGCTTTGCCGGAATCCGCGTCCGGTCGCGAAATCCAGGTATTGCTGCCTGACGCTGGCAGGCTGGCCCATGGTCAGCAGGCTGTGGGTCAGCGAGACGTTCTGCCCCATGTTCAGGGCGATTTCGGAAAGGGGCTGGGCATCGCCCACGTAACCCAGTCCGGCCTCGGCCGCCCGGCCCGCAAACTCGACGAAGTAGCAGGGATTGCTGGCGACCGGGACCACCGTGTCCTGCGTCTGGCCGTCGAAGGCGCGCTGGAACTGCGCCGCGGCCGTCGCGAGGTGATTGCCGATCGGGTTGGACGCCGCAATCCCATCGTTGAACAAGGTCAGCGCGGCCAGCGCGCTGGCGCGGAACTGGTCTTCTGTCTGCGCGGCGTGGCCGTGCAGCATGATGGCGTCGCGCACGACTTCCTGGGCTTTCGCGCCGGGGTAGACGTGGTAATCCACATACAGGATGCCGTTCGGCGACAACAGCCTGCCGCAGCGCTCCAGCAGGGCTTGAGCCTCGCCGGGCGGCAGATAGCTGTAGAGGCCGGTGACGATGATGTAGTCGAAGGGACCTGCGCCCGGATCCAGCTCGGCATAGTCCTGCGCCAGCAGCGTGAGATTCGTCAGGCCCAGCGCGGCGGCCATGTCGCGGCCTTGCGCGATGACGGCTTCAGACGCGTGGATGCCCGTGACCTGCGCCTCGGGGTAGGCCAGGGCGAAGGGAAAAAGCCCCTTGCCGGTGCCGCAGCCCACGCCCAGCACACGGGCCTTGCCCAGCGCCGGCGCCTCGACGCCGTAGAGATAGGCGGTAGCCTGCAGGTTCAGGGGGGAGTGGCTGGTCGCCAGAAGTCCCGGTTCGGCAATTGCCTGGCGGTGGTGGTAAGCCGGATTCGACATGGATGCGGGTGACGGACAGGCGAGAAGCCCGGAGTACGAGGAATGTGGCAATTCTACGAATCGCCACCCCCGTTCATTCCGCGAATCAGCGTCGGAATTCCGCGCCACTTTCCCCAAAGCGCCCGGCGCCTGGCAGACGAAAAAAAACCCGCCAGAAGCGGGTTTTTGGGGTGACCGGGTAAGGCGCGAAGGGCCTTGCCCGGTCTGCAGCCGGGAAAGCCGTGGCTTTCCTGGCTGTTCGTACCGTTTGCCGAGAATTAACGCAGCAGCGACAGCACGGTTTGCGGCACTTGGTTGGCTTGCGCCAGAACCGAGGTACCAGCTTGTTGCAGGATCTGAGCCTTGGACATGTTCGACACTTCCGTGGCGTAGTCGGCGTCTTGAATACGCGAACGAGCGTTGGAGAGGTTGTTGACCACGTTGTTCAGGTTGGCGATCGTCGATTCCAGACGGTTCTGCACAGCACCCAGTTCGCCGGTCAGCTTGTCCAGCTTCGTGAAGGCGGCGTCCAGCGTCTTCATCGGATCGGTGGTCTTCGTGCCCTTGCTGGTGTCTTCCGTGGTCAGCTTGCCGGAGCTGTTGACCTTGGCTTCCTTACCGATCTTGGCTTCGTAGTCGCCGGTGCCCGTGCCGCTCTTGACCGTGGCCTTGCCCGTGTTCGGGTCAACGGTGTAGGTCGTGTCGTACGTCTTGGTCGTGGTGAACGTGCCCTTGTCGTCGACGTAGGTGTCGGTCGACTTGCCGCTCGTGAACGTGACGTTGGCGCTGGTGATGCCTTGACCCAGCTTGACGATCACGCCGCCGGCGGTGGCGTTGGCCTTGACGTTAGCCAGCAGCGCATCGGTAGCGATGGTGTTGGTGAACGACAGTTGGTTGGCCGTACCGGTGTTCGAGTACGTCTTGCCGCCGATCGAGACCGACGAGTTGCCGGCGCCGCCGCTGCCGTTCGAGGCAGCTGCCATGACGGTGTTCAGCGTAGCAGCCGTGGCGCTGGAGCTGTTGGTGGTCAGGTTGCCAGCGGCGTCCAGGAACGCGTCTTGGCCGCCGATGGTGACCTTGCCGGTCGCGTCGACGTCGAACGAGGTCGAAGCCGAGCCGTTGCTGTGCGTGTAGGTGCCGGAGGTGGTGCCGGTAGCCGGGCGCAGCGAGGTGGCCAGGGCGGTAACAGCAGCAGCGTCCGAAGCCGACTTGTCGGTGAACGTGAAGTTCTTGTTGGCGGCGTCGTACGTGTACGTCACGCCGGTGGCGCCTGCGCCAACGCTGACGGTGTTGCCGTTTTCCAGCTTGGCGAACGTTTGGTCGGCGGTAGCAGCAGCGTGCGTCGTCGTAACCTTCCAGTCGTTACCGGTGGCCACGCCGCCAGCAGCTTGCAGGTCGGACACGGTAGCCGAACGGTTCTGGGTCACGCCCGAGCCGTTGACGTTGAAGCCGTCCAGACCCAGCGTCTTGACGCTGATTTCGGTCAGGTTCAGGGTGATCGTTTCGCCGTCGTTGGCGCCGACTTGCAGCGTCAGGGGCTTGGCCGAATCCGACAGAACCTTCACGCCGTTGAAGTCGGTTTGTTGCGAGATGCGATCGATGTCCGACAGACGCTGGTTGATTTCGTCTTGCATCGAGTTCAGCTGTTCTTGCGAGTAGCTGCCGTTGGCGGCTTGCACGGACAGTTCGCGAACGCGTTGCAGGTGGGTGTTGACTTCGGAGGCAGCGCCTTCCGTCGTTTGAGCCAGCGAGATGCCGTCGTTGGCGTTACGAGCGGCTTGGGTCAGGCCCTTGACGTTCGCGGTGAAGCGGTTGGCAATGGCCATACCGGCGGCGTCGTCCTTGGCGCTGTTGATGCGCAGGCCCGACGACAGGCGCTCGATGGCGGTGCCCAGGGAAGATTGCGACTTGTTCAGGTTGTTCTGAGCAACGAGCGACAAGTAGTTGGTATTGATGACTGCAGCCATGTTTAGGCTCCCAAGAGAGAAAGGCTTCTTCAAACCGGGCAGCGGGGCCGCCCATCTTTGTAACGGGAAGAATTCTTTGACTTGTGTCTTCGAATTTCTCCGTTGCCAGGATTACGGCAGTCAAAAATCAATCTTTAGGCTTTTTTTTCGGCAATCGTAAATTTGCACGATGGACAGCGGGATTTCCTGCCGGTTTCCCCTGGAGGACCGGCAGGACGCCGTGCGCTTAATTCAAGATGAGGCCGCTGCGGCGCAATTCGGTCAGCAGGGAATTAAGAAATTCCTGCGCGACCGGCTCCAGATTGCGGGCGCCTTTATAAGACTGGCCGTTCGGATGCGGATGGCGGCCGGTCGTCAGCGCGTCGCGCACGGCGCTGCGCAGTTCGGTCGCGCCGCGCGATCCATCCATCAGGCTCATGATGTGCCGGCTCAGCGGATCGGCCGGCGGCGTCACGCCCTGATGCCAGAAGTTATGCAGGCTGACCTGCGTGTTGGGCCGGATGGCTTCGGGCAGCAGATTCAGGGCGCCCGTGATGAGCACGGGCCTGGATTGCGGCGCCTGATACGGCGACGGCTCCAGGCGGTAGTACAGCGCATTCGATTGCACGAGCGCGATGACATGGGCCAGCAACGCGGCGGTCATCTCGTCCTGGGTGGCGGCAGGCGCGTGCTTGCTGGCGGCTTCGCGGACGGCGCCGAACGTCACCGACTGCGGCCACGACTCGCCCAGCATGTCCATCAGCGTATGGGCGACCGGGTCATGCGAGGTCAGCGTGGCGCCGCGCGCGGACTGGTATTGCCGTTGTTGCGGGGCAGCCGCGGCGCCGGGTTGGGCGCGCAGGTCGGCAGCCAGGTGCATGCCCTCGAAGGCGCTGCCTTCGGGCTGCTCCAGGATCGTGTCGGCGCGTTCGGCGTGAATCAGAAGGCTCTTGCGGAACGAGCGGCCGATGGCGAAGTCCAGATACTGTTCCCGCATCTCGCGGCCGGCGTTGACGGCCAGCCCGTTCAGGCCCAGTGCCACACGCGAACCGTATGTTGAGGGGAACGACAGTTGCGGTTCGGCATCGGTCACATAAGCCAGGCCGGCCTGTTGCGCCGCCGCCGCAAACTCCAGGAAGTAGCAGGGCGTGTTGACGGCTTCCAGGTATTCGTGAAGCAGGTAGTGATCGCTTTGGCCGCGCAGCTTCTGCGCGGTGTGCTGCAGCGCCGACTGCAGGGGATTGTTTTCCCACAGGCCGTTTTCAATGAGGCCGAGCATGTCCTTGGCGCGCGCCAGCTTCTCTTGCGGCGTTTGCGCACCGAAGCTGTTGAGCATCATGGCGTCGCGAATGACGTCCGACGCCTTCCAGCCCGGGTAGGTGTTGTAGCTGATATAGGCGATGCCCTCGGGCGCGAGGTTCTCCTTGCAGATGCGCAGGATCGCGTCACGCACTTCCGGCGGCACCCAGCTGAATACGCCGTGGCAAATGATGTAGTCGAACGTGCCGAACTCGGGCGTGATGTCGGTCAGGCTCATGGCGTGCAGATCGAGGTTGCGTGCGCCGGCGGCCTCGGCCGCGCGCTGGCCCGCTTCGATCTGTTGCGGCGACAGGTCGACACCGACCGCGCGCGCCTCGGGATAGGCCATCGCGAAGGGCAGCAGGTTGCCGCCTGCCGCGCAGCCGAGTTCCAGCACGCGGGCGCGGCTCAATTCAGGCGTGGAAATCCCATACAGATGCGCCACGGCGCGCAGGCTGCCTGGCGCGGTGTACGAAAAGGGCAGGGAAAGATAGGGGGTTTCGTCGTAGGCGTCAGAAATGGCCTGCGTCAAGCGGTCGGGTGCGCTCATGGCGAAATTCCGGGATGGTCGTGGTGCGCTGCGAGGCTCTTGCGGTTCGCCGCGCACGCGTTGTGGGCTAGACCGAAAGGCTAGCAGCCCCACCGCGCCCCGGAAGGCATGAACAAGGTCCGATTTTCCCCCTGAATCCGCGCTGGCTGAAAGCCGCCCGGCGTCCGCAGGCGGGGAAAATCAGATGATCTGCGCGATCTGCCCCTCCTGGGGCAATTCCTGCCAGGCCTGATCCTTCAGCCGCGCCCGGATGCGCGCGGTCGCCTGCGACCGCAACTGGCACACCCGTGCCTCGGTCACATTCATGATCGCGCCGATTTCCTTCAGGTTCAGCCCCTGCTCGTAACACAGCGACAGCAACAGCTTTTCGCGGTCGGGCAGGGCGTCGATGGCGTGAACCAGAGCCTGCCGGAAGTCGCCGGCCAGCAGCGAGTCCAGCGGGTTGCCGCTGGGCGCGCCGTGATTCAGCGTGGCGGACCAGTCGGCCTGGCCGGACGCCGAATCCGGCTCGGTGGTGAAGTCTTCATAGTGGACGATCTGCACGCCTTGCGCGTCGTGCAGCAGCGTCTGGTATTCGTCGATCGGCAGCTCGAGCTGCGCCGCGATCTCGGCCTCGGTGGGCGCGCGCATCAAACGCTGTTCCAGAAACTGGATCGCTTGGTCGATCTTGCGCGCCTTCGTGCGCACGCTGCGCGGCAACCAATCCTGGCCGCGAAGCTCGTCAAGCATCGCGCCACGGATACGTGTCGTGGCGTAGGTCTCGAACTGCGCGTCCGCGGTTTCCTGGTAACGGCGGACGGCGTCGAGCAGGCCGATCATGCCGGCTTGTATCAAGTCGTCGAGTTCGACGCTGGCGGGTAGCCGGGCGAGCAATTGCAGGGCCAGCTTCCGAACTAGCGGCGCATATTCGACCAGGCTGTCATCTGCGTGGGGCATTGCGGGAATTCTGGCGGAGTCCATCGTGAAGCGCGGTCGTGTTGCCAATTTGCGACATTGTCGACAAGCGCGGCTACGGTAATGCGGGCGAATCTTAAGAATCGCTAAGTTGGCATTGTCGGCAATGGGCGGCCGTTCATTTCAGGAAGTACGCAACGTTTTGAATGCTTATTTGGCAAATTGGCGAGAATTTGTCACGAACTTGTATGTCAAGGTGTGTCTAGAAAGGCACGTTGCGCAACATCAACAAAGATTTGTCATATAAGTCATAGAAAATGACATGACCTGTGGTAAATTTTACTTAATTTGCGAACAAATGATACATTTCGCATTAAAACAGGATGCAGCAAGCGGACAGGTAACAAACGTTGCCTGACGCCACGAGTAATCAAGCCCCTCGGGTGGGATAGGGATAGGGAGTACAGCGTGCAACAAGTCGAAAATTCTTTGCTGGCAGACATTCGCGAAGTGAATCTGTCGTATCTGTTACTGGCTCAGCGCATGTTGCGGGACGATTTCGCCGCATCGATGTTCCGCCTGGGTTTCAGTAACGAAGTCGCTGACATTCTCATGCGTCTCTCGCCGGCGCAACTCGTGAAACTGGCCAGCTCCAGCTCGCTGCTGTGCCGCTTCCGTTTTGACGATTACAGCCTGCTGTCGGCGCTGACCCACGACGTGCTGGGTGGAGCGCTGCAGCAAGCACATGCAACCATCCTGCTCGCCAAGCAGCCTGTCGAAGAACTGGCCTGACGGCCTAGCGAATCCCACTCGGACACACCTGTCATGGCCTCCAAGAGCGTTTCCCAGGAAGCGGACGACATCCTGCTTGCCAGCTCCATGATTACGCTGGGCGCGCGCCTTCAGGTGCTTGAGGCTGAAACCAGCCTCAGCCATGATCGCCTCGCCCGCCTGTATCGCGAAATCCGCGGCTGCTCGCCACCCAAGGGCATGCTGCCTTTTTCGGTTGACTGGTTCATGACCTGGCTGCCGAATATTCATTCCTCTCTCTTCTATAACGTGTATTCGTTCCTGAATACGCGCACCACCAGCAAGGGCATACGCGCCACCATCGACGCGTATCGCCTGTATCTCGAGAACGCAGGGCAGGAAACTGCGGACGCCGAGCCCGTCCTGAGCTTCACCCGGGCGTGGATGCTGGTGCGATTCTTCGACAGCGGCATGCTGCAGCTTTCCGCGTGCCGGCAGTGCGGCGGTCATTTCATCGCCCACGCCCACGATCCTCAGTCGGATTTCGTGTGCGCCATCTGCCGTCCGCCACCCCGCGCCGGCAAGACCCGCGCGGCGGCAAAAGCACGCGCCGGCAGCCGCCCAGCCCCCATTGCGACCGCCGCTCCGACCTGATCGGGCGTCCAAATACATCAAAAGCCCTGAAAAACACCCCCTAACCCGCCTTTTTGGGGCAGGGGGGACAGGGGATCATTGACGCAAGTTATAGACTTCGTTGGCAGGGGCCCGTTGTGTTGATTGTTATCGGTTTTCTTGTGGTGATCGTGTCGGTCGTCGGCAGCTTCATGGCGCTGGGCGGACACATGGGCGCGCTTTACCAGCCCTTCGAGCTGACGCTGATCTTCGGCGCGGCGTTCGGAGCGTTCCTGGCGGGCAACAGCAAGAAGTCGCTGATGCTGGTCAAGAAGGCGCTTCCGGACGCGCTCAAGAGCTCGCGCTACGGCAAGGACGTCTACATGGAGCTGATGGCGCTCCTGTACGTGCTGCTGAACAAGGCGCGCCGCGAAGGCCTGATGGCCATCGAGTCGCATATCGAGGATCCGGGCTCCAGCCCGATCTTCAGCGAATATCCCCGTATCGCCAAAGACGAGAAGCTCATGGAGTTCATCACGGACTACCTGCGCATCATGATCAGCGGCAACATGAGCTCGTTCGAGATCGAGACGCTCATGGACGAGGAAATCGAAACCTACCGCCACGAGCGCGAAGTGCCGGCTCATGCGCTGCAGCAGATGGCCGACGGCCTGCCTGCTTTCGGTATCGTGGCCGCGGTGCTGGGCGTGATCAAGGCGCTGGCCGCCGTGGATCAGCCGCCCGCCATTCTGGGTGACCTGATCTCCAAGGCCATGGTCGGCACGTTCCTGGGTATTTTGCTGGCGTACGGCTTTGTGGGTCCGCTGGCCTCCCGCGTGGAGCGCCGCACGGACGAAGCCATGAAGGTGCTCGAGTGCATCAAGACGACGCTGCTGGCCAGCATGAACGGCTACCCGCCTCAGCTTGCGGTGGAGTTCGGACGCAAGGTGCTGTTCTCGGCGGTGCGGCCCACCTTCGGTGAGCTGGAAGAGCACGTCCGGCAGACCAAGTCGACCGGCAAGGCCTGACGGAGCGGGCCATGAGCACGGTAAATAATCACCGTGTGGTGATCCGCCGCAAGAAGGTCAAGGGCGGCGGGCACCACGGGGGCAGCTGGAAGATCGCGTACGCCGACTTCATTACGGCAATGATGGCGTTCTTCCTGGTGATGTGGCTGGTCAGCATCGTGCCGAAGGAAGAACTGAAAGGCATCGCCGAGTATTTCCGCATGCCGCTGCGCGTCGCCATCACGGGCGGCCCCAGCAGCTCGGCGGAAACAAGCGCCGTGCCCGGCGGCGGGCAGGACCCGCTGCGCAGCGAGGGCGATGTGCGCCGTGGCCAGGGCAACCGGGTCGAGTCCCAGCCCATGGGCGACGCCGAGCGCCGCGAGCAGCATCGCCTCGAAAACCTCAAGCGGCGCCTCGAGAACGTCATCGAGACGAGCCCCGTCCTGAAATCCTTCCGGCCGCAGCTCCTCATCGACCTGACGACCGAAGGGCTGCGCATCCAGATCATCGACAACCAGAACCGCCCGATGTTCGCGACCGGCCGCGCCGAAGTGCAGCCGTACATGCGCGACATCCTGCGCGAGCTGGGACCGGTGCTGAACGAATTGCCCAACAGGGTGAGCATCTCCGGTCATACCGACGCGTCGCAGTATGCGCGCGGCGAACGCGCCTACAGCAATTGGGAGCTGTCGGCCGACCGGGCGAACGCCTCGCGCCAGGAATTGGTGGCGGGCGGCATGAACGAAAGCAAGGTCATGCGCATCCAGGGTCTGTCTTCAAGCATGAGTCTGGTTAAAGATGATCCGTATGCAGCCGTTAATAGACGCATCAGCCTGGTGGTGCTCAACCAAAGCACCCAGAAGCGGATCGAGAGCGAGAACGCCGCAGCCGCGGACGTGAGCGCCAAGGATGCGCGCGAGGTGGGGTCGGCCGTGCAGGCGGTGCAAGCCGCCAGCCAGGCCGCAACGGCAACCAAGCAGGGCGAGGCGGAGAACACCCCGCCCGCTGAAGGGGTTCAACAACAATGACGGCAACGATACTCGTGGCGGACGATTCCACGACCATGCGGATGATCGTGCAGGCGACGCTGACCGGCGCAGGCTGGAAGGTGTTGACGGCTTGCAACGGCCAGGAAGCGCTGGAGGTGGCGATGGCCAACCCGGTGGATCTGGTCGTCAGTGACTGGAACATGCCGGTGAAGGGCGGTCTGGAGTTGATCCAGGGGTTGCGCGAAGAGGATCGGTACATGGATGTGCCGGTGCTGGTGCTGACCACCGAGGACGACGTGGACAGCAAGATGGCAGCCCGGGATCTGGGCGTTTGCGGCTGGCTTTCCAAGCCGGTGGATCCCGATGTGCTGGTGGAATTGGCGACCGAACTGCTCGATGAGCAGGCCGGCGCGTAGCAGGTTCATTTAGAAAGGCGTACGGGTCATGAGTTCTGGTTTGGACCTCAGTCAGTTTTACGAGACCTTTTTCGACGAGGCGGACGAGCTGCTTGCGCAAATGGAGCAGCTGTTGCTCGAGCTCGATGTGGGCGCGCCCGACATCGAGCAGCTCAACGCCATCTTCCGCGCGGCCCATTCGATCAAGGGCGGCGCAGCGACGTTCGGCTGTTTCACTCAGCTGGCGGGTACGACCCATCTGCTTGAGAACCTTCTGGACGCGATCCGGCGTGGCGAAATGGCGCTGCGCACGGACATGATTGATATTTTCTTGGAAACGAAAGACGTGCTCAAAAGCCAACTGGATGCCTATCGGGCCTCCGAAGAGCCCGATGACGCCGTGTTTGAGCGTATTTGCGCCGTATTGAGGCAGCTTGCGCTGGAGCATCAGGACCCCGCCGCCGCAGCCGCTGCGCCCGCGCCCGCTGCTGCGCCGGTCGCCGCCCCGGCGCCCGCACCCGTGCAGCAGGCGCCCCAGCCTGCGCCGGCCGCGCCGGTCGAACCTGCCGCATCGGCCGCCGATGCTGACGGCCTGCCGCTGCGCGTGCGCATCACCAAGGTGTCCGACAAGGATGCCGCGTCCCTGCTCGAAGAAATGGGCAACCTGGGCGCCGTCAAGGCGAGCGAACGCGCCAATGGCGTGCTGACCGTCTGGGTGGAAAGCACCTGCACGCCGGAAGACATCGAAGCGGTGTGCTGCTTCATCGTCGACGGCGACCAATTGAACATCGCCCGTGAAGCGGCGCCGGCAAGCGGCGACGCCGCGCCTGTGGCCGCCGAAGCGGCGCCTGCCGCGCAAGCTGCGCCGGTTGCCGAGGCTGCCGCAGCCCCGGTTGCGCCCGAAGCGCCTGCCGCCGATGCTGGCGCGCCGGCCGCCCGTGCCGCCGCGCGTCCGGCCGCTGCCACCGCTGCCCATGCAGACAAGGAATCGACCTCGATCCGCGTCGGCGTCGAAAAAGTCGACCAGGTCATCAACCTGGTGGGTGAGCTTGTCATCACGCAAGCCATGCTGGCGCAGACCGCCTCCACGCTGGATCCGGTGCTGCACGATCGTCTGCTGAACGGCATGGAGCAGCTCGAGCGCAATGCGCGCGATCTGCAGGAAGCCGTCATGTCGATCCGCATGATGCCGATGGACTACGTGTTCAGCCGCTTCCCGCGCCTGGTGCGCGATATCGCCGGCAAGATGGGCAAGCAGATCGAACTGCAAACCTACGGCCGCGCGACCGAGCTGGACAAGAGCCTGATCGAACGCATCATCGACCCGCTGACCCACCTGGTGCGCAACAGCCTGGACCACGGCATCGAAACGCCTGAAAAGCGTGTCGCCGCCGGCAAGGATCCGGTTGGCCAGCTGGTGCTGTCCGCGCAGCACAACGGCGGCAACATCGTCATTGAAGTCAGCGACGACGGTGGTGGCCTGAGCCGCGAGAAGATTCTGAAGAAGGCCATGGCGCAAGGCCTGGCCGTCAACGAAAACTCGCCCGACGACGAGATCTGGCAGCTGATTTTCGCGCCTGGTTTCTCCACCGCCGAAAAGGTCACGGACATTTCCGGCCGTGGCGTGGGCATGGACGTGGTGCGCCGGAACATTCAGGATATGGGCGGTCACGTGCAGCTGTCGTGCGAGCCGGGCCACGGCACCACGACGCGCATCGTGCTGCCGCTGACGCTGGCCATTCTGGACGGCATGTCGGTGCGGGTGGGCGAAGAAACCTTCATCCTGCCGCTGAACCACGTCACCGAATCGCTCCAGCCCACCAATGACCAGATCTACTCGGTCGCCGGCAACGAGCGCGTCATGCACGTGCGCGGTGAATACCTGCCGCTGGTCGAGATGCACCGGGTGTTCTCGGTGGGCGAGGCCCAGACCGATCCCACCCAGGCGATCGCCGTCATCATGCAGGCCGAGGACCGGCGCTTCGCGCTGCTGGTCGATCACCTGATCGGGCAGCACCAGGTCGTGGTGAAAAATCTGGAATCGAATTACCGCAAGGTCCCGGGCATTTCCGCCGCCACCATTCTTGGCGATGGCAGCGTGGCCCTGATTGTCGACGTATTTGCGCTCGCGCGCGCCAACCGGGAGCGCTGGTCGCAGCCCGAAGCCGTTCTGAATTGATGGAGCACTAAAAAATCATGGCAGCCAAACCGCAAGCGCAAGCCGCGCGCAATGAAGATGTCGGCAGCGAGTTCCTGGTCTTCACGCTGGGCGACGAGGAATACGGGATCGACATCCTGAAGGTGCAGGAAATCCGCGGCTACGACGCCGACACGGTGACCCGCATCGCGAATGTCCCGCCGTTCATCAAGGGCGTGACGAACCTGCGCGGCATCATCGTGCCGATCGTCGACCTGCGCATCAAGTTCAACCTGGGCCGCGTCGACTACAACGAGCAGACCGTGGTCATCATCCTCAACCTCGACCGCCGTGTCGTTGGCATCGTGGTGGACGGCGTGTCGGACGTGCTGATGCTCAACTCGGGTCAGGTTCGTCCGGCTCCCGAGTTCGGCGCCACGCTGTCGACCGAGTA
Source organism: Achromobacter sp. 1012554356 (assembly GCF_059760815.1). NCBI lineage: Bacteria > Pseudomonadati > Pseudomonadota > Betaproteobacteria > Burkholderiales > Alcaligenaceae > Achromobacter > Achromobacter sp. 1012554356. The sequence continues at coordinate 35,179 of NZ_JCBANC010000044.1, forward strand.
CCTGACGGGCCTGGGCACCGTGGACGAGCGCATGCTGATCCTGGTGGACATTGAAAAGATGATGACCAGCGACGAAATGGCGCTGGTGGAGAAGGTCGCCTCCTGATCGGAGTCTGGCCGGAATGCGGGGTAAAGGCGCCATATTGATCGCGATGTGGCGCTTTCCTTTAACGATTGCAGTCAAGGGATGGTTCTTGTGATGCGCAAGTTTTTCGCGAACATGACGATACGCAGCAGCCTGTTGTGGGTGCTGGCGTTCTTCTCATTCATGTTGGTGATTGGTGCCGCGCTGGGCGTGTTGTCGTTGCGCATCAGCAATGGGACGCTGGCCGAGATCAAGCAATCGCAGGAATTGGACGACGCCGTCGGCCGCGTGGTGATGAGCCACAAGGACACGCTGAACGGCCTGGCGCGTGCCGCCACGTTGAACTACGCGGACATCGTGCGCAGCGTGGGTCAGCCGACCCTGCTGGCGCAAGGACTGTCCAGCGAGGCCGCCGGCCTGCTCGAGCGCGCCAAGGCGTCGCTGAACAAGGGCCAGGCCGAGTTTGATTTCTTCAAGACCTTGCCGCGGCCGCCCGAGGCAGCCGAGGCTCTGAAGGAAATCGACGATGCCTATGCGGCGCTGGTGCAGCAGGGCGTCGCACCCCTGGTCGCCGCGCTGGAAAAGGCCGACATGCCGGCCTACCAGACGCAGATTCAAAAAGTGCAGGATGCGCTGGAAGGGCGCTTTGCGCGCGCCGTCGAAGGCTTTGATTTCTGGCGCGCCAGCAAGATGACGGACGCGTTCGAAGTGGCGCAGGTGCGCTACCAGTTCGTGCTGATGGCCGTCAGCGCCGGCGGCATCATTGCCGCGCTGCTGGTGTTTGCCACGTACGTCTTCCTGCGCCGCCGCGTGCTGCAGCCGCTCAAGGATGCTGGTCACCATTTCGACCGCATTGCCGGCGGCGACCTGACGGCTCGCGTCGAAGCCAGCAACACCAATGAAATCGGCCAGCTTTTCGCGGCGCTCAAGCGCATGCAGGAAAGCCTGACCCGCACGGTGGCCTCGGTGCGCCGCGGCGTGGACGAAATCAATGTCGGCTCGCACGAAATCGCGGCCGGCAACACGGACCTGTCCAGCCGCACGGAGCAGCAGGCCGCTTCGCTGGAAGAGACCGCCGCCTCGATGGAGGAGCTGGCCTCGACCGTGAAGCAGAACGCGGACAACGCGCGGCAGGCCAACCAGTTGGCGGCCAGCGCGTCGGACGTGGCCGAGCGCGGTGGCGCGGCGGTGTCGGAAGTGGTGCACACCATGGAAGGCATCTCGGCCAGCTCGCGCAAGATTTCGGAAATCGTGTCGGTCATCGACGGCATCGCTTTCCAGACGAACATCCTGGCGCTGAACGCGGCGGTGGAAGCTGCCCGCGCGGGCGAGCAGGGCAAGGGCTTTGCGGTGGTGGCGGGCGAAGTGCGCTCGCTGGCGCAGCGCAGCGCCCAGGCTGCCAAGGAAATCAAGGGTCTGATCGAGGACTCCGTGACCAAGGTGGGCGCGGGTTCGCAGCAGGTCGAACGCGCCGGCTCCACGATGCAGGAAATCGTGGCTTCGGTGAAGCGCGTGACGGACATCATGGGCGAGATTTCGGCGGCGTCCGAAGAGCAGTCGAGCGGCATCGACCAGGTGAATCGCGCGGTGTCGCAGATGGATGAAGTGACGCAGCAGAACGCGGCGTTGGTGGAACAAGCCGCGGCCGCCGCCGGCTCGCTGCAGGAACAGGCGCAGCGCCTGGCCGAAGCGGTGGCCGTGTTCAAGATCAATACGGGCGAGGTCATCGAAGTGCCGGCGCATCGGCTGTCATCGGTGCGCGCCACCTATGACGACGCCCGCCTGCATGCGCCCGATGCGCCTGCTCTGGGACGCTGAGGATACGCGTGGCAACTTCGGCGAATACGGCCCCGTCCATTTCGGTGGACCGCCAGTTTGATTTCCGTGACGCGGACTTTTCCCGCGTCCGCAAGATGATCCACGCACGCGCCGGCATTTCGCTGGGCACGCACAAGCGCGAGATGGTCTACAGCCGCCTCGCGCGCCGCCTGCGGGCGTTGGGCGGACAGGACTTCGGCAGTTATCTGGACAGCCTGGAGAACGAGCCCGACGCCGCGGAGTGGGAAGACTTCATCAACGCACTCACGACGAACCTGACCGCGTTCTTTCGTGAGTCGCATCACTTTCCGATCCTGGCGGACTTCGCGAAGAAGCGCGGGGGACCCGTTTCGGTGTGGTGCTGCGCAGCCTCGACGGGCGAAGAGCCGTACTCCATCGCGATCACGCTGACTGAGGCCCTGGGCCCGCGCGCCGCCGGTTCGACCGTGCTGGCCACGGACATCGACACCAGCGTGCTGAACCGCGCGCGCACCGCGGTCTATCCGAACGAGCGTGTCGCGAAGATGGAAGACGAGCGCCTGCGCCGCTTTTTCCTGAAGGGACGCGGCTCGAACGAAGGGCATGTGCGGGTCCGGCCCGAGATCGCCGACATGGTGCGCTACGAGACGCTGAACCTGTTGTCGTCGTCGTGGGGGATCACCGAGAAGTTCGACGTGATCTTCTGCCGCAACATCATGATCTATTTCGACAAGCCGACGCAGGCCAAGATCCTGGAGCGGTTCGTGCCGCTCATGAAGCCGGGCGGCCTGCTGTTTGCCGGCCACTCCGAGAACTTCACGTACATCAGCCGGGATTTCCGTCTGCGCGGGCAGACAGTCTACGAATGCGCAAATAAGGCCTGACCGGGCCAGGGCAGCAAACAAGATGAAGAAAATAAGCGTTTTGTGTGTGGATGACTCCGCGCTTGTGCGAGGCTTGATGACCGAAATCATCAATAGCCAGCCGGATATGGAAGTGGTTGCGACCGCACCCGATCCGCTGGTCGCGCGCGACCTGATCAAGCGTCACAACCCCGACGTGCTGACGCTGGACGTGGAAATGCCCCGCATGGACGGGCTGGATTTCCTGGAAAAGCTGATGCGCCTGCGCCCCATGCCGGTGGTGATGGTGTCGTCGCTGACCGAGCGCGGCGGCGAAATCACGCTGCGCGCGCTGGAGCTGGGCGCCATCGACTTCGTGACCAAGCCCAAGCTGGGCATCCGCGACGGCCTGCTCGAATACACGGAACTCATCGCCGACAAGATTCGCGCGGCGTCGCGCGCCAAGCTGCGCGCGCCGCCGCCCCATGCGGCGCAGGCTGCGCCGGCGCCCATGCTGCGCCGTCCGCTGTCCAGCTCGGAAAAGCTGGTCATCGTGGGCGCGTCCACGGGCGGCACCGAAGCCATTCGCGAAGTCCTGCAGCCGCTGCCGCCGGACAGCCCGGCGATCCTGATCACGCAGCACATGCCGGCCGGCTTCACGCGGTCGTTCGCGCAGCGCCTGGACGCGCTGTGCGCCGTGACCGTACGCGAGGCCGTACATGGCGAGCGCGTGCTGCCGGGCCACGTGTATCTGGCGCCGGGCGGCGAAATGCACATGCGGCTGGGCCGCAGCGGCGCCAACTACGTCATCGAGCTGGAAGCCAGCGAACCAGTCAACCGCCACCGTCCGTCCGTGGACGTGCTGTTCAACTCCGCGGCCGTCGCGGCGGGCAAGAACGCCATCGGCGTGATCCTGACGGGCATGGGCAAGGATGGCGCCACCGGCATGCTGGCCATGCACCGGGCGGGCGCCCACACGATCGCGCAGGACGAAGCAAGCTGCGTGGTCTTCGGCATGCCCCGCGAGGCCATTGCCATCGGGGCTGCAAGTGAAGTGGTGCCGTTGTCGGCGATGAGCGAACGCATTCTGACTCGCCTGGGCGACCGTGGGCACCGCGTTTAACGCGGGCTGACGCCACGATCGGTCTCAAGCAAATTTTTTCTGGAGTGAAAGATGGTAGACAAGGGCCTGAAGATTCTGGTGGTGGATGACTTCCCCACCATGCGGCGGATCATCCGCAACCTGCTCAAGGAGCTGGGTTTCGAAAACGTGGATGAGGCCGAGGACGGCGCCATTGGCCTGGAGAAGCTGCGCAACGGCGGCTTCCAGTTCGTGGTGTCCGACTGGAATATGCCCAACCTGGACGGTCTGGAGATGCTCAAGCAGATCCGCGCCGACGCGTCGCTGGCCTCGCTGCCGGTGCTGATGGTGACGGCGGAAGCCAAGAAGGAAAACATCGTTGCCGCAGCCCAGGCCGGCGCCAACGGGTACGTGGTCAAGCCTTTCACCGCGGCAACGCTGGAGGAAAAGCTGACCAAGATCTTCGAGAAACTTGGCGGCTGAGGCGTGCGATGAGCTCAACGGAAACCGTCGACCCGGCAGAGTCGCCAGACCTCATCCATCGCATCGCCTCGCTGACCCGCATGCTGCGCGACAGCATGCGCGAACTGGGCCTGGACCAGGCGATCAAGGATGCCGCCAATGCGATCCCCGACGCCCGCGACCGCCTGCGGTACGTGGCGCAGATGACCGAACAGGCCGCCAATCGGGTGCTCAACGCCACCGAGCAGGCCGGTCCGATCCAGGACAACATGTCGCGTTCGGCGCAGGCGCTGGATAGCCGTTGGCAGCAATGGTATGACCAGCCGCTGGAGATGCCGGAAGCGCGCGAACTGGTGCAGGACACGCGGGCCTTCCTGGCCGACGTGCCCAAACAGACGCAGCAGACGCAGTCCAAGCTGATGGAAATCATCATGGCGCAGGATTTCCAGGACCTGACGGGCCAGGTCATCATGCGCATGATGGACGTGGTGGGCGCGATCGAACGCGAACTGCTGCAGGTGCTGCTGGACAACGTGCCGCAAGAGCGCCGCGATGAAGCCAACAGCCTGCTCAACGGTCCGCAAATCAACCCGCAAGGCAAGACCGACGTGGTCACCAGCCAGGACCAGGTCGACGACCTGCTGGCCAGCCTGGGCTTCTAAGCCCGGCTTTCGCGCGATGTCCGGCGTTGGCGGGAAAGCGGATCGCCTTCCCGCCCGCATGCTCCAGAGGCGCCGGATGTTGCGCGGGGGTTCTCGCGGGTGTCTGACAACCGGCGTGCTAACCCAGTGTCTGACACCCGGGTGGCGTCATCGTTACGTGCCCGGCTGCTTCAGGGGTGTCAGACACCTCCATCCAGGCATCCCTAGGTGTCTGACACCCTTCAGAGACACGCTTCATAAGCCTGGATGCCCCTTGGGTGTCTGACACCCGGGTGGCGTCATCGTTACGCGCCCGGCTGCTTCAGGGGTGTCAGACACCTCCATCCAGGCATCCCTAGGTGTCTGACACCCTCCAGAGACACGCTTCATAAGTCTGGATGCCCCTTGGGTGTCTGACACCGTCCAGATAAGTCTCGTTGGGTGTCTGACACCGTCGAGCTCTCCGCCCTGCGGATGTAGCCGTTCGGCTTCCCTCTCATGACGTATTCCCTAAGGGTGCAATCGCTGCCCGGCCGATAGACTCCTGCCAACAATAATCGGGGCCTTGCAGCGTGAGACAAGGCGCGCTTTGCGCGTCAGGCCATGGATGCCCACAGAAGGCGGTCCAGGCCAGGGAGAGGAGGTTCATTGTGGCCAGATCCGTATTCCGCCTGGGCGGCATGTGGGGCTTGTTGCGTCGGCTCAATCGCGGCGACGCGATGCTGTCGGAGCGCGCCCTGTCTTTCAGTCCGGCCGCCTGGCCGTTGTACCGGTTTCTTGCGCAGATCCGCCTGCGGGTCATGACCGTGCGCCAGTCCAGCATCGAGATCGCGCTCAACGCGGCGCGCACGCAGTTCCAAGCGGGACGCTGTTCGCTGCTGGCGCGCGAGCAGGCCAGGGCTGCCGAGGCGCTCGCGGTCAGCGGCGCGCAGATCGCCGACCTGTCCGCTTCCACGTCCACGCATGCGCGGGATATCGCGGCGGTCTCCGGACAGAATCTGCACGCCGCGCAGCAGGCGCTGGCCGAGCTTACCGAGGTCAAGGAGCGCGTCGATCGCATGACGCGCGAGATGGCGGCGTTTACCGAAGTCGTGGAGCAATTGGCCGCCCGCGCGCACTCGGTGGGCGACATCAGCAAGGCGATCAAGGGCATTGCGCTGCAGACGCAACTGCTGGCGTTGAACGCGGGCGTCGAGGCCGCCCGGGCAGGAGATGCGGGCCGCGGCTTTGCGGTGGTGGCCAGCGAGGTCGGCCGGCTGGCCGAGCGCGTCAACAGCGCCACCGGCGATATCGGCGGCCACACGGCTGAGATGCTGGGCCTCGTCGAGTCCACCCAGCGCCAGACCGGCACGCTGCGCGAGGACGTGGACGCGTCGGGCGCCGTGCTGAACCGCACCTGTGGCGGATTCGAGCGCTTCGTGCGCGACTTCGACAGCATGAACCGGCAGGTGGGCGAAGTGGTCCAGGCGATCGGCGAGGTCGACGCGACCAATCACGGCATGAGCCAGGAGGTCGGGCGCATCGCGGCGCTGAGCGCGGACGTGCTGGAGCGCGTGGGCAGCATGTCGGGCGAGATCGACCGTATCCGCCGCCAGACGGAAAGTGTGCAGGAGGTGCTGGCCGACATGCGCACGGGCGATACCGCTTTCGACAGCCTGTCGGCGTCGCTGCAGGCGTTTGCCGATGCGGCGGCCGGGCTGCTGCACGATGCCCGGCGGCGCGGCGTGGACGTGTTCGACCGGCACTATCAACGCATCCCCGGCAGCGAGCCGCCGCGCTATCACACGGCATATGACCGGACCATCGACGAGCCGCTGACGCGCCTGCTCGATAGCGTGCTGGAGGCGGTGCCGGGCGCCATCTACACGATCCTGGTGGACAACCGGGGCTACGCGCCCGCCCACAACAGCCGGTTCTCGCAGGCCCCGACCGGCGATCCGAAGGTCGACATCGTCCGGGTGCGCAACAAGCGGATCTTTGACGATCCGGTGGGCGCCCGGCTGGCCGCCAACACGGGGGCTCAGCTGTTTCAGACGTACTCGCGCGATACCGGCGAGATCGTCAACGACATTTCCTTGCCCATTTATCTGGGGCCGGAACACTGGGGCGCCGTGCGTATCGGGCTGGATTACGCGCGCTTTCAGGCCATTCTGGACGGGCAGGCCGGCGACGGCCGGGTGGCGCGGGCGGCGGGTTGATCGCACGGCGCCCGGCAGCCGGCGGCGCATCCGGGAATAGCGCCGCTTTCCCCCCGTTTCTTGGCATATCGCCAACCCCCGGCGCCTCCTAGAATCTCGGCGGGCGGCTTGCATTTCCACGTCAGCGAGCCGCAACAATCCCGAAGAGCATGTCCGAAGAAAGCGACCTCGAGAAATCCGAAGCCGCCTCTCCCAGGCGCCTGGAAAAGGCGCGCGAGGAGGGGCAGATTGCGCGTTCCCGGGAACTGGGCACGTTCATGATGCTGGCCGTCGGTGTCGCCGCGATCTGGGCGAGCGGCGGGTCGCTGTACAAGGGCCTGAGCGGCGTGCTGCGCAACGGGCTGGCGTTCGATCAGCGCGTCGCGCTGGATCCTGGGGTCATGATCGAGCAGGCGGTAAGCGGTTTCGGCCATGCGCTGATGGTGCTGCTGCCGATCTTCGGTCTGCTGGCGGTGGTGGCGGTGCTGTCGAGCGTGGCGCTGGGCGGTCTGGTGATTTCGACCAAGCCGCTGACGCCCAATTTTTCGAAGCTCAGCCCGCTGGCGGGCTTGAAGCGCATGTTCTCGTCGCAGACGGTGGTGGAGCTGATCAAGGCGCTGGCCAAGGCGATGCTGGTTGGCGGCGTGGCGGTCTGGGTCATCTGGCGCTACCACGACGACATGATGGGGCTGATGCACGTGGCGCCGTCGGCCGCGCTGACCAAGGCGCTGAGCCTGGTGGCGATGTGCTGCGCCTTCATCGTGGCCTCGCTGCTCATCATCGTCTTGCTGGACGTGCCCTGGCAGATCTGGAGCCACCTGAAGAAGCTGCGAATGTCCAAGGAAGACGTGCGCCAGGAACACAAGGAAAGCGAAGGCGATCCGCATGTGAAGGCGCGCATCCGGCAGCAGCAGCGCCAGGCGGCCCGCCGGCGCATGATGTCCGAGGTGCCGAAGGCCGACGTCGTCGTGACCAACCCGACGCACTATGCGGTGGCGCTGAAGTACGACGAATCGAAGGGCGGCGCGCCGCGCGTGCTGGCCAAGGGCACGGGCCTGATCGCCGCGAAGATCCGCGAACTGGCCGCCGAGAACAAGATTCCCACATTGGAGGCGCCGCCGCTGGCGCGCGCCCTGCATCAACACGTCGAGCTGGGGCAAGAAATCCCGGCCGAGCTGTATACCGCGGTGGCGGAAGTGCTGGCATGGGTTTTCCAGCTACGATCCTGGCGCTCGGGCTGGGGGCTTGAACCGTCGGCCCCCACGAAACTGAACGTGCCAGCCGAACTGGACCCGCAGGCTAAAACCGCAGGACAAGGAGTTTAAGGAATGAGCGCATTGCTCACCATGTTGAAGAATAACGGCGGCACGCACGCGCGGCTGCTGGCGGGTCCCATCCTGATCGTGATGGTGTTGGGCATGATGGTGCTGCCCTTGCCCACGTTCCTCTTGGACTTGCTGTTCACCTTCAACATCGCGTTGTCCGTGATGATCCTGCTGGTGGCCATGTTCACGCGCAAGCCGCTGGACTTTGCCGCGTTCCCGGCCGTGCTGCTGTTCGCCACGCTGCTGCGCCTGTCGCTGAACGTCGCGTCCACCCGGGTCGTGCTGCTGCACGGTCACACGGGTCCGGACGCCGCGGGTAAGGTGATCGAGGCCTTCGGCCACTTCCTGGTGGGCGGCAACTTCGCCGTCGGGATCATCGTCTTCATCATCCTGACCATCATCAACTTCATCGTCATCACCAAGGGTGCGGGCCGTATCGCGGAAGTGGGCGCGCGTTTCACCCTGGACGCCATGCCCGGCAAGCAGATGGCGATCGACGCGGACCTGAACGCCGGCCTGATCGGCGAAGACGAGGCGCGCAAGCGCCGCGCGGAAGTGTCGCAGGAGTCGGACTTCTTCGGCTCGATGGACGGCGCCAGCAAGTTCGTGCGCGGCGACGCCATCGCCGGCCTTTTGATCATGGCGATCAACGTCATCGGCGGCCTGGTCGTCGGCGTGGCGCAGCACGACATGTCCATGGGCGATGCCGGCCGCGTCTACACGCTGCTGACCATTGGCGACGGTCTGGTGGCCCAGATCCCCGCGCTGGTGATCTCCACCGCCGCCGGTGTGGTGGTGTCGCGTGTGTCGACCGACCAGGACATCGGCCAGCAGATCATCAGCCAGCTCTTTTCGAATCCGAGCGTGCTGTTCCTGACCGCCGGCATCATCGGCATCATGGGTCTCATCCCCAACATGCCCCACATCGCGTTCCTGACGCTGGCCGGCGCGCTGGGCTGGGGCGGTTGGGCGCTGCTCAAACGCAGGAAGGCCGCCGCCGTGGCCGCCGAGGAGATACCGCCGCAGGCGATCACCCAGGCGCAGGCCGCGGCCGCCGAAGCAAGCTGGGAAGACGTGTCGATGGTGGATCAGCTGGGGCTGGAAGTGGGCTACCGCCTGATTCCGCTGGTGGATCACGCCCAGAACGGCGAGCTGCTGCACCGCATCCGCAGCCTGCGCAAGAAGTTTGCCCAGGACGTCGGCTTTCTGCCGCCCGTGGTGCACATCCGCGACAACCTGGAACTCAAGCCCAACGATTACCGCATCCTCTTGTCGGGCGTGGAAGTGGGCAATGGCGTCGCGATGCCCGGCCAGTGGCTGGCTATCGACCCGGGCGGCGTGACCATGCAGATCAAGGGCACGCCGACGACCGATCCGGCGTTCGGCCTGCCGGCGCTGTGGATCGACAGTTCGCTGCGCGATCAGGCGCAGGTGGCCGGTTACACGGTGGTGGATGCGGGCACGGTTGTGGCCACGCACCTGAATCACCTGATGCACCGCCACGGCTCAAACCTGCTGGGCCGCCAGGAAGTGCAGCAGCTGCTGGACCGCATCGGCCGCGACGCGCCGAAGCTGGTCGAGGACCTGGTGCCCAAGACGCTGTCGCTTACCGCGCTGCAGAAGGTGCTGCAGGGCCTGCTGTCGGAAGAGGTGCCGATCCGCGACATGCGCACCATCATCGACACGCTGTCCGAACACGGTCCGCGCCTGGCCGCGATGGCAGCCGGGTCGGGCGGGCAGCCGGACATCAACGAACTGATCGCGCTGACGCGCCGCGCGCTCGGCCGCGCCATCACGCAGCAATGGTTCCCCGGCGAGGGCGAGCTGCGGGTGATCGGCCTGGATGTGAAGCTGGAACGCGTGCTGTCGCAAGCCATGACGACCAGCGGCGGTCTGGAGCCGGGCCTTGCCGATACGCTGCTGCGCGAGGCGCAAGCGGCGGTCGAACGGCAGGAATCACAGGGCAATGCGCCGGTGCTGCTGGTGTCGCCGGTGCTGCGCGCGCCGCTGTCGCGCTTCCTGCGCCACCACCTGCCGCAACTGGGTGTGTTGTCGAATACGGAAATTCCCGATGAGCGCATCGTCCGCGTGACGGCGCTGATCGGCGGGAGCAACGGGCAATGAAGATCAGCCGCTTTTACGGGGCCAACACCCGTGACGTGATGCGTCAGGTGCGCGAGGCCTTGGGGCCGGACGCGCTGATCGTGTCGAACCGCAGTGTCGACGGCGGCATCGAGGTGCTGGCCACCATCGACGGCGCCTTCGATGACGCGCCGCAACCGCAGACCCCGCCGCGCGAAGCGCCGGCCTATGCGCCGCCGGCTCAGGAACGCCAGCCCGCGGCGCCGTCGTTCCGCGAGCCGGCTGGGTTTGAGCGGCCGCAGGTAACGCCTGTCGCCATGCCGCCTCTGCCGCCTGCCGCGATGCCGCCTGCCGTGTCCCCCGCGATGGCGCCCGCCGGCTATGCGACGCCGGCGCGATCCATTGCCGCCTACCAGTCCGCGTACGCGGCGTCGGCCCAGCCGGAGATTGAACCGTCCCCGGCAGTATTCACACCCGCTGCACCGTCGCCGGTGGCCGCGACGGCGGCCGCGCCTCAGCCGACCGCGCCTATGCCGGCCGCGCCAATTCGCGTCGAGCTGCCGCCGCTTGCGCCCGTTGCACGCATGGCGCCGTCTCCCGCCATGCCCGAGCGCATGGCCACTGCGTCTGCGCCCGCCGCCGCCATGGCCGCCGCGCCCGCGACCGCCTATCACGCGCCGCAAAGCTACGCCGCGCCGCCCGCACCCGTGCAAGCGCCCGCCATTCCGCCCGCAGCGCCGCCGCAACCTGCCACGCTGCATGCCGCACCGCCCATGGGCCGCACGCCCGATGCCCCCGTGCGGCCGCCGCAGGGCCTGCCGCCCGCGAATCTGCCGGCCGATACGGCCGCCGGTCTGCAGGACGCGATCAGCGCCTTGCGCGGCGCGATGGAAAGCCGCATGGACGGCCTGCTGTGGGGTGGCCGCCAGGGTCCGGGCCGCGAGCCGGCTGGCGCCGCGCTGTTCCGCAGCCTGCTGGACGCCGGTTTCAGCACCAAGCTGGTCCGCACGCTGGTCGAGCGCCTGCCGCAAGGCCTCTCCACCGAGGCCGCGTTGAGCTGGGCACGCAATGAACTGGTGACGCACCTGCCGGTGGTGCGTTCCGAAGACGAATTCCTGGCCGGCGGCGTGTACGCGCTGGTCGGTCCGACCGGCGTGGGCAAGACCACGACGCTGGCCAAGCTGGCCGCGCGCTGCGTGGCGCGCGAAGGGCGCGAGCAGGTCGCCATGCTGACGACCGACCTGTTCCGGATCGGCGCGCTGGAACAATTGCAGATCTACGGCCGCCTGATGGGCGTGCCGGCGCACTCGGTGCGCGATGCCGGCGAGCTGCGCCGCATCCTGGCTGAACTCGGCAACCGCAAGATCGTGCTGATCGACACCACCGGGATCAGCCAGCGCGATCGCCTGGTGGCCGAGCAGGCGTCGATGCTGTGCAACGCGGGCAAGCCCGTTCGCCGGCTGCTGGTGCTCAATGCCGCCAGCCAGGGCGACACGCTGGACGAGGTGGCGCACGCCTATCGCAATGGGGTCGGCGAGGACGTCGCCGGCTGCATCATCACCAAGCTGGACGAAGCCACCCGCCTGGGCGCGGCGCTGGACACCGCAATCCGCCACCGTCTGCCGATCCATTACATGTCCGTCGGCCAGAAGGTGCCCGAGCACATGGAACTGGCCCGCGCGGACGTGCTGATCGACCGCGCGTTTTCGATGGTGGAGCGCGCCCGCGCGCTGTACACCCCGAGCGAGGCCGATCTGGCGTCGCTGGTGTCGTCGTCGCGCGAGCCGGACGCCGTGGACCCGGCGCGACGCCGCCAGTTGCTGGCCTCGGCCATCCTGCCGCAGCAGGGCGGTGCTGGGTCGATCGCCGCGGCCCAGAGCCTGGACGACACCATTTCGTGGCTGGACAGGGACCCGGCGTGCCTGCAAGCGCGTAGCGCCTGGCGCGAGTACGTCAGCGACGGCGCGGGCGCCAGCCTGGCCGCGCTGGGCGACGAGCCGCTGGCGATGGTGCGCCGCGAGTTTTCCGCCGTCTGCAACCGCAACCTGCTCGTGATGCACGGCAAGACCGCCATGAAAGGCGAGGCCTTGCCCGGCGGCGCGCTGCTGGGCGCGTTGTTGATGAGCGACCGCGGCGCCGCGCTGGCGTCGCCCGCGCAGCAGCTCGTGCTGCCGCATGGCATGTTGACCTCTTTTTCGCCCGCCGCGCCGGCCCAGCCGGATCCGGCGGCCGCGTTGCAGGCCCGCGTGCAGTGGCTGGGCGAGCGCCTGCAGTCCGTGCCGCTGGTTCACATGCTGGAGGCCGGCACGGTTGCGTTGTGGCAGCCGTTGAGCGAGCAGGGGGTGTCCTGGGTGGCGCGTTGCGCGGGTGGCACGCGGGTGATCCAGGATGAATGCCCGACCAACCTGAATGCCGTCGGCAAGAGCGTGGGCTACCTGCCCGTGGGCCAGCCCGGCGACATGCCGGGCCTGTGCCCGGCGTCCGGCGGCAAAACCGCGCCGCTGGCACTGTGGGCCTCCGGCACCGAAGTCGTGCTGCCGGGCAAGGGGCAGGGCGCGAGCGTTCGCCTCATCTGCGCGCGTCTGATCGACACGGTCACCGGCGAGGTCGCGGGCCAGTTGTTTGGCGCCACGAACCTGCCGGCTTCGCAGGCGGACGCGGCGACGATCGCGCGCTGGCTGGTCCTGCAGGACGAGGCCAAGGCGGCGTTCCGTTACATGGCCAATGCCTGGCAGGCGCTGCCCGCCGTCGATGGCGCCCACACGCTGGCGCGCCAGTCGCTCATGGCCGGGCAGCTCGGCGCGGCCTGCTGGCAACTGGCCCATTCGCCGGCGGCCGACGTCGTGCGTGGGCCGCTGTCGGGCATCGTGGGCACCGAACGCAAGCTGTCGGGCAAGATGCTGCCGGTGGCGCTGCTGAAGATGTTTGCGCTGCTGGAGATGACGGGCGGGGCGTGAGGCCGCAAAACCCATCTAGCGTGATCGAATAAAAAAACGGCGTGCCATGCACGCCGTTTTCTTTTGGACGGAGGTCCGGGGAGGGCTTCAGCCTGCCACAATCGGCCGGCGTCCCGGCGCGCTGCGGGCGCCGCGGCCTTGCGCGTCGTAGGTCGAGGCGCTGCCGACGCCGACGTTGCGCAGGGCGTCCAGCGACTGCTGGGTGTAACGCAGATGCACGTCGATCAGGGCGCCGTTGCGCATATTGATTTCGCTGGCGGAGGCCGACTTGGTCAGCAGGGCGTGCCACACGCCGGACAGCTGCGGATATTGCGCCGCGGCCTGTTCGGTGCCGACGTGGCCCGCGGGCAGGCCGATTTCGGTGAGCAGGTTGTCACGCGTCTGGCTCAGGTCGACCAACTGCTGCGCGATGCCGCGCTTGCGCTCGGTGATCTGGTTCAGCGCCTCGACGCTGCCCTGGCTGACCAGGACCTCGGTTTCTTCCTCGAGGATCGAGGAGAACTCGGAGATCAGGGTGTCTTCCTGCTTCATGCAGGATTGCAGGGAATCGACGAGGCTCATGACAGACGGCTCAATGGAGAGAAGGGACGGGCTATTTCAGCAGGTCTCGGGCGCTGGCGATCAGGCTGTCGGCGATGCGGCCGGTGTCGATCTTGAGCTGTCCGGAGGCGATCGCGGCGCGAATGGCGGCAACGCGCTCGACATTGATGTCGTTCGAGCCGTCTTGCATGGCCAGCATCTTGCGCGACGCCGAGCTCAGCGCGACTTGCGAGCTGCTCGAGCCGGTGGCGCTGCCGGCGCCATAAGCTTGACTGACCGCGGACTCGGCGCGGGCACCGACGGCATCGGCTGCTAGGGGCCGGTTGGTGGTCGAATTGATTTTCAAGGTTTTCTCCGCAGGGCGTTCTGGGTCGGTTTGCGACGGATCCGCCTACTTATGTCTCTGTAACGACAAGGGCCGGAGGAACTTTAGGGTATATGCGAGCCAGGCGCAACGCGATTTGTAACAGTATCTATAGCTGAATTTCCACCAGGGTGGCGTTACGGACGACGCCGCTGACCACCTGGCCGCCCGCGGTGCGGACCTGGACCACGGCGCCGGGGGCCGCGTTGCCCATGGCTTCGCCTTCGCTGCTGACCATGAAACCGTTGCCGCGCGCGTTGATCCGCACGTTCGTGCCGCGCTGCACGGACTGGGCATTGCGCAGCGACGAGCTGCGGATCGGTTGGCCGGCGTTGATGCGGAACGCGGCGGTCATGCCGGCCACTGCCTGCGGGTCGGTGATGGCGCCCGGGGGCAGGGAGACCAGATCGCCCTCGCGGGCGTCCAGGTCTGCCGGGGTCAGGGCCTGGCCTGCGGCGATCAGGCGCGAGGCCACGTAATAGTGTCCGGCCACGCTGACGGACGCCTGCACGTAGGCGGTCCAGCCCTTGGCCGTGTTGCAGCGCACGCCGACCGTCATGCGGGACCGCAGTTTCATGCCGGACGGCAGGAACGGGGCCAGGTCGTCGCAAGGCGCCAGGCGATCGGTGCGCGGCGGGTCGATGGCGATGGACGCCTCGCCGGGCAGGGAGGCCAGTTGTTCCTGCAGATACGTCTGCGCCGCAATGATGATCGCTTCCGGGGCCTGGGTGGCCGCGGCCTGTGCCTGGACGGCGCTTGCCGAGGCCAGGAGCAGGGCGGCGATGCCGGCGCGCGCGAGAAGGAGTCTTGCGGAGATTTTCATGATGGATGAATTGTAGAAGTGGGCGGCGTTCGGCAATACGTGAATTGGATGAGAAATGACGGGTTATTTGGCTGATTGTGTTACAGGTCCGGCCCCTATCATGCCGTCATCCAATGGGATAACGGTGTGTCCGGCATCCCAGCTTTATCCGATTTGCAACGAATTCAAGGCGCCACGATGCTCGACAGGCTCAACGAAGATTTCCGGTTCTACCAGCAGGCTTTGTCACTGCGCGCGCAGCGCCAGGAAGTGCTTTCCTCGAACATCGCCAACGCCGACACGCCCAACTACAAGGCGCGCGACATCGACTTCAAGGCCGCCATGCAAAGCGCCATGGAAGGCACGATGCGCCTGCCCGACACGTCGCTCAAGCTGACGTCGGCCCGCCACATTCCGGCCAAGGCCGTGTCGCAGGGTCCGACGGATCTGCTGTACCGCCTGCCGTACCAGCCCAGCATGGACGGCAACACGGTGGACATGGACATCGAGCGCGTGCAGTTCGCCGACAACACCCTGCATTACCAGAGCACGATGCAGCTTATCTCCAGCCGCATCCGCGGGTTGCAGACCGCCATCCAGGATTGATCTTTAAAGGGAGCAACAGGCAATGTCCTTGTTGAGCATTTTCGATATCGCCGGTTCGGCGTTGAGCGCGCAGTCGCAGCGCATGAACGTGGCGGCCAGCAACATGGCCAACGCCGACAGCGTGGTCGGTCCGGATGGCCAGCCCTACCGCGCCCGGCAGGTCGTGTTCCAGGTCAACCCGGCCGCAGGCCAGGCGCTGGGGCAGGAAATCGGCGGCGTTCGCGTGGCCGGCGTGGTCCAGGACCAGTCGCCCCTGAAGATGGTCTATGACCCCAAGCACCCCCTGGCTGACGCGCAGGGCTACATCAGCATGCCCAACGTCGATCCGGTGGCCGAAACGGTCAACATGATCGCGGCATCGCGGTCCTACCAGGCCAACGTCGAGGTCCTCAACACCGCCAAGACGTTGATGCAGAAGACGCTGACCATCGGTCAATCCTAATTTTCAGCCAGAGTCTATCCATGACGACCGTCGATCAAAACACGAGCACCACGGCCATGGGCCTGGCGCAAACCGGCGCCAACAGCGCGAGCACCGCGCAAGGCCTGCAGGACCAGTTCCTGAAGCTGCTGGTCACTCAGCTCAAGAACCAGGATCCGCTGAACCCGATGCAGAACGCGGAGCTGACGTCGCAATTGGCGCAGATCTCCACGGTGGAAGGCATCACCAACCTGAAGAACACCATGCTGGCCATCAGCGGCCAGATCGACGTGTCGCAGTCGATGAACGCCGTGTCGATGATCGGCAAGGGCGTCCTGATCCCGGGCTCGAAGGTCAAGGTCGGCGTCGACAGCGCCAACCCCGCCGACCGCGTGGTCACGCCTTACGGTCTGGATCTGCAGGGCGACGCCGCCAAGGTTCAGGTCCGCATCTCGGATTCGAACGGCGCGGTCGTTCGCACCATCGAGCTGGGCGAGCAGAAGAATGGCGTGTACACGCTGGAGTGGGACGGCAAGAACGATTCCGGCGTGGCGCTGGAAGCGGGTGCGTACAACGTGTCCGTGCTGGCGACCGATGCCGACGGCGCGAAGGTGAATTCGGAAGTGTTGAGCTACGGCAACGTGAAGAGCGTGGCGTACTCGACCAACGGCCTGCGTCTGGATCTGGGCCTGGACGGCCAGACCAGCATGCTGGACGTGCGCAAGGTGATCGGCGCCTGAACGGGCGGATATGAATTGGTGCCGGCGCACGGGCGACGGCTTCTCCACTAAAGATTAGCGAGAGTAAACATGGGCTTCGGACAAGGATTGAGCGGCTTGAATGCCGCTGCGCAGAACCTGGACGTCATCGGCAACAACATCGCCAACTCGGGCACCGTCGGCTTCAAGTCGGCAACCGCATCGTTCGCTGACGTCTACGCCAGCTCGCGCGTGGGCCTGGGCGTCAAGGTCGCGGCCATCAACCAGCGCTTCACCGTTGGCGCGGTGACGGGCGGCGGCGGCGAATACGACATCGCCATCGACGGCGCCAAGGGCATGTTCCGCGTCACCGACCAGAGCGGCTCGGTCATGTACACGCGCAATGGCGAGTTCCTCGTCGACAAGAACAACTTCATCGTGAACGCCCAGGGCTATCGCCTGACCGGCTACCCGCCCGGCGCCATCGGTGCGAACCCGGTCGAACTGCAACTGCCGACGGCCAACGTCGCGCCGCAGGCCACCAGCACCGCCACCACCGTGGCCAACCTGGACGCGAACGCCAAGGTCATCTACCAGGTCGACACCGTGACGGCGCCCGCCGTTCCCGGCTCGGTCACCCTGGGCGGCACGCCCTACACCTTCACCAAGGCCGCCGGCGGCGCGCTGACGTGGACCCCGGCCAACCCGCCGGCCGCCGTGTACGGCACGGCTCCGAACACCGTCACGATCGACGGCACGGGCCAGGTCTCCGCCGGCACGCTGGAAAGCATTCCCGGCTACGTGGACTACACCGCCGCGGTCACCGAAATCGGCAAGCCGTTCGATCCCAAGATCTCCAGCACCTACACGAACGCCTCGCCCATGACGGTGTTCGACTCCCTGGGCAACTCGCACCAGGTCATGCAGTATTTCGTCAAGCGTGAAGCGACGGGCGGCACCAGCGTGTACGACGTGTACTACACGATGGACGGCCAGGCCATGGCGCCCACGTCGGAAGCCGGCGGCGTGTGGGGCAACCCCCAGCAGTTCACGTTCAACAACGCCGGCACGCTGACCAGCGCGCCGATCGTGAACCTCTCGTTCGCCCAGCCCGGCGGCACGTCCACCCCGGCCGATCCGCTGAACGTCGCGATCAACTACACCGGCACGACCCAGTACGGCAGCAACTACAAGCTGGTTGCCAAGCCCGACGGCTACACGTCCGGCGAGTTCAGCGGCATCAACATCAGCAGCGACGGCAGCCTGGTCGCCAGCTACACCAACGGCGAAACCCAGATCGTCGGCACGCTCGTGCTGGCCGACTTCTCGAACCTGCAGGGGCTGCAGCCCGTGGGCAACAACGCCTGGAAGGAAACGGCGGCTTCCGGCCAGCCGATCCTGGGCCAGCCCGGCACCAACAGCATGTCGACGGTGGTCGGTCAGGCGACCGAAGCGTCCAACGTGGACATGAGCAAGGAGCTGGTCAACATGATCATTGCCCAGCGCACCTACCAGGCCAATTCGCAGACCATCAAGACCCAGGACGAAATCATGCAAGTCCTGATGAACCTGAAGTAATGCCCGCTGGGCAAGCGACGACACCGACGGAATAGGCAATGGATAGAATCATCTACACCGCCATGAATGGCGCAGCGCGGATCACGGAGCATCAGGCCGCGCTCTCCAACAACATGGCCAACGTGAATACGGCGGGCTTTCGCGAGCAGATCGCGCTGTACCGCTCGGTTCCCGTGACGGACGGGGTGAGCCTGCCCACGCGCGTTTCGACGGTGGCGTCCACGCCCGGCAACAGCTTTCAGATGGGCACCATGCAGACCACGGGCCGCGACCTGGACGTGGCGCTGGCCAGCGAAAACGGCTGGATCGCGGTGCAGACGCCGCAGGGCGAAGCCTATACCCGCGCCGGCAGCCTGCAGGTTGGCATCAACGGCCTGTTGCAGACGTCGCTGGGCCAGCCGGTCCTGTCGGACCAGGGCGGTCCCATCGACGTGCCCGACCAGGCCGCGCTGACCATCACGTCGGACGGCACGATCACGGCGCTGGGCGCCGGCGACGGTCCGAACAACATCCTGAATCTGGGCCGGCTCAAGCTGGTCAATCCGGACAACAAGCAGCTGGTGCACGGCGATGACGGTGTCTTCCGCATGGCGCCGGTCAACGGCCAGCCCGCGCCGCCGGTGCCCGCCGATCCCAGCCTGCGCCTGTTGTCGGGCGTGCTGGAAGGCAGCAACACCAATCCGATGGCGTCGATGGTGGGCATGATCGAAAACGCCCGCCGCTTCGAGCAGCAGATGCAGGTGATTCAGCAGTCGGACCGCAATGCGGAACGCGCCAACGGCATTCTGTCCGTAAGCGCCTGATTTAAATAACATTTAGTTCGCGGCCAGGCCGCGGCACCGGAGTCTTTCATCATGATGCGTTCGCTGTGGATCGCCAAGACGGGCCTGGAAGGTCAGCAGACCTCCATGGACGTGATTTCCAACAACTTGGCCAACGTCTCCACCAACGGGTTCAAGCGCGGCCGTGCCGTGTTCCAGGACCTGATGTATCAGACGCTGCGCCAGCCCGGCGCCCAGGTGGGCGATGCCACGCAACTGCCGTCCGGCCTGCAGTTGGGCACCGGCGCGCGCGTGGCCGCCACCGAGCGCATCCACTCGGACGGCAACCTGAACAACACCGGCAGCGAGATGGACGTGGCGATCAACGGCCGCGGCTTCCTGCCGGTCGAACTGCCCGATGGCACGCAGGCTTATACGCGTGACGGCGCCCTGCAGCGCGACCAGAACGGCCAGCTCGTGACTGTCAGCGGCTATGTCATCCAGCCGCCGATCAACGTGCCGGACAACGCGCTGTCCATCACCATCGGCAACGACGGCATGGTTTCCGTGACGCAGCCCGGCGCGGCCGGCGTCAACGTGCAGATCGGCCAGCTCCAGATCGCCACCTTCATCAACCCGACCGGCCTGCAAAGCATCGGCGAAAACCTGTATCTGGAAACCGACTCGTCGGGTCCGGCGAACCTGCTGCAGCCCGGTGTGGACGGCGCGGGCTCGATCATGCAGAAGTACGTCGAGACCTCCAACGTCAACGTCGCTGAAGAACTGGTCAACATGATCACGACGCAGCGCGCTTACGAAATGAACAGCAAGGCCGTCAAGACGTCGGACGAAATGCTGGCCCGCCTGACCCAACTGTGATGCTCATGTCTGTCCTGCGCCTGGTACTTGCGTCTGCGCTGGCTCTGCTGGCGGCTGGTTGCGCCATTATCCCGCCCGAACCCATCGTGACCGGGCCGACGAC
>NZ_JCBANC010000045.1:0-55005 GCF_059760815.1 Achromobacter sp. 1012554356
CTTCAACTTCAACTGCTGACTTCAACTTCAACTGCTGACTTCAACTTCAACTGCTGACTTCAACTTCAACTGCTGACTGCAACTTCAACTGCTGACTTCAACTTCAACTTCAACTTCAACTGCTACTGCTACTTCAACCGCCGCTGTGTGCCGAAAATACCGGCCTCAGGCCATGATGCCACCCGAGGCCGGCCGGGCTACAGCAAGCAGCTCACCGGCTGATCGGCGGGTACTCGAGCTCGCCGAACGTGTATTGGCCGCTGGCCTTAGCTTGCGCCAGTTCCTGCTGGACTTCGGCACGCGACTTTGCGCTGCCCGACGTTGCAACGACCGGCGGGTACTGCAGTTCGCCGAACGTGTATTGACCGCTGACCTTGGCTTGTTGCAGCTGAGCTTGCACTTCCTGCGAGCTCAGGCTGGTTTTTTGGGGCAGGGCGGGCGGATAGTCCAGCTCGCCGAACGTGTACTGACCGCTTGCCTTTGCTTCTTGCAATTCCGTCGCCACTTGGGCGCTGCTCTTTGCTTGTTCAACGCCGGCGGCTTGCGCGCCGACACCGGCCAGGGCCAGGGATAGGAAAAGGGTGGTGGCTAGGGTTTTCATGGTGAGACCTCCAATTCGTCTAAAGAGGGACCGAATCCGGCGGCTCTCCGTCGTGGTTCGTTTGCTGTTCCCGATGGACTGAATTGTGCGCGCCTTCCCACCTGGGATAAACCCTTAATCCCTGAAAACATCTTTCCAAATAACCGAGTAATAGATCGGACGTAAAGAATTGGCCCCACCAATGGAATGGTCAAGCCGTTGCTCAAGATCGGTCCAGCTGGATTACCCACCGACTATGCAAAAAAAACCCCTGCCGGAGCAGGGGCTTTCCAAAAGGTGTTACGTCAGGGCTTTTTGAAATCCCCCGCCAGCGCCGTGCTGAACGCGTCAGGGCGCACGTACTTGCGCAGCGCGGCGTTCACCGCGTCTGGCGTCAAGGCGGAAATCTTCTTGTCCATTTCCGCAGACCACGCGAACGTGCGGCCGCGCTCCAGGTAGTCAAGCCACGTGCTTGCCAGCACGTCGTCCTGCGCCCGAGCCAGATTCCGGTAGTTCAGCAGGGCCGTGATGCCCTCCGTGATTTCCTTGTCCGAGAAACCGTCCTTCAGCACGCGCGCCAGTTCCTCGTTGATCGCCTTCTCCAGCCGCTCGCGATTCTGCGGCGCATAGATTGCGTAAATGCTCCAGGTTGCGGCCGGCTCGAACGCCGACACCGACAGCGAGCTGCGCACGTTGTACGACAGGCCTTCCGTCTCGCGCACCCGGTTCCACAAGCGTGACGTTTCCGACGCGCCGAACAGGTAATTGGCCAGGTATAGCGCCGCATAATCCGCGTTCGTATCCTGCAGCTTCAGCGGCAGGCGCGACAGGTAGAACGCATTGGCCTTGTCCGGCGTATCGATGTCGAATTGCTTGGCCGGCACCTCGCGGTACGGGTTCGGCACGCGGGTGTAGGCGGGCGCCTTCGTCCAGCCGGCCAGTCCCGTGCGCAGCGACTTTTCCACCGCTGCGGGTTCGAAATCGCCCACCGCCGAGAACTCGATATCGCCCGCGCCGTAGAACTTGGCGTGGAATTTTGCCAGCGCCTCGCGATTCAGGGCGCGCACGCTCGTCAGCGATTCTTCGAACGTCGGCACGTAACGCAGGTCGTCCGCAGGCCACGGATTATCGTGGCGCGCCAGCGCGCGTCCGGCCAGGGCGGAAGGCTCCGTCATCGCGTTCTGAATCGAGGTTTCAAGCTGACGTTGATATTCCTCCACCTGCTCCTTCGGGAAGCTGGCGTTGCGGATGATCTCCAGCGCCAGCGCCGTCAGCTCAGGCAGATTTTCGCCCTTTGTCGACATCGCCACCTTCAGCGTCGTGCCGCCACCGCTGAAGCCAAGTTCAGCTTGCAGCTTGTCCAGACGGTCCTGGATATCCTGGCGCGACAGCTTGTCCGTGCCGCGCAGCAGCAGGTCCGCGGCCGCGCTGGAATTCACGCGCTGGCCCAGCAGGTCCTTCTCGTTGCCGAACTGGATCAGCATCTGCGCCTGCACGCGGCTGCCGCGCGTCGCCTTGGGCAGCAGCGCCAGCTTCACCGGGCCATTGGGCAGGTCAAGCGTCGTGCGTTGCGTCAGCTTGTCGATGTTGGCCGGCGAGGGATCGAACGCCGACGCCGCCTTGAAGTCCGGATCGCCCTTGTAGTCCTTGAACACGGCGGTGAGGTCCACGCGCTCCGTCTGCGGCGCACGCACCGGCTTTTCGGTCGGAATGTAGCGGCCCTCGATGCGGTTGCTCTGCACCAGATACGTCGTTGCGGCCTTTTGCACTTCAGCCAGCGTTGCCTTGCGCGCGCGGTCGCGCTGCAGGAAGAACAGGCGCCAGTCGCCCGCGGCGATCGCCTCGGACAGCGCCACGCCCACCTGCTCCGGATCGCTATACGTCTGTTCCCACGACGTCAGCCACTTGCTGCGCGCACGGTCCAGTTCCTGTTCCGTGAAGGGCTTCTTGCCGAGCGACTCAAGCGTGCCTGTCAGCGCCTTCATCGCCGCGTCCAGGTCCTTGCCCGGCGTCAGTTGCGCGGCGAACATCGCCAGGCCCGGGTCCAGGTTTTCCATCGTGAAGCCGAACACGCCCGAGGCCAGCTTGGTCGGCACCAGGGCATGGTAGAGGCGACCCGACGGCGTGTCCGCCAGGATCGTGGTGGCCAGGTCAAACGGCACAAAATCCGCGCTGGCGCCGGCCGGAATGTGATACATCGCCGCGACCAGCGGCGTGCCGCCGGTGCGGCGCAGCGTCACCGAGCGCTCGCCGTCCTGCGTCGGCTCCACCGTATATTCCGGCGGCAGCTTGCGGTCGGGCTTGGGCAGCTTGCCCAGCGTGGCCTCGATGTCCGCCAGCGTGGTCTGCGGGTCGAACTTGCCCGCCACGATCAGCACGGCATTATCGGGCTGGTAATACTCATGGTAGAAGGCGCGGAGCTGGCCGATGTCCACGTTTTCGACGTCGGAGCGCGCGCCGATCGTGTTCTTGCCGTAGCTGTGCCACTGGTAGGCAGCGGCCTGCATCTTCTGCATCAGGATGCGGAACGGGCTGTTCTCGCCGCTTTCCATCTCGTTGCGGACCACGGTCATTTCCGAGTCCAGGTCTTCCTTGGCGATCAGCGAATTGACCATCGCATCGGCCTGCCAGCCGAGGTACCACTTCAGCGTCTCGGGGTTGGCCGCGAAGCTGGCGAAGTAATTGGTGCGGTCGCTGGACGTCGAGCCGTTGGCCTGCAATCCGCGGCGCGAGAACTCGCCCATCGCGTTGCGGGTGGTCGACGTGCCCTTGAACAGCATGTGCTCCAGCAGGTGCGCCATGCCGGTCTGGCCGTAGTTTTCGTTGCGCGAGCCCACCAGGTAGGTCATGTTGACCGTGGTGGACGGCTTGGATTCGTCGGGTACCAGAAGCACCCGCAGGCCATTGGCCAGTCGGTATTCGGTAATGCCTTCGATCGAGGCGGCCTCCGTGACGCCGGCCGGCAGGCTGGCGGCTCCGGCCTGAAAGGCCAGGAAGGAGGAAAACAGCAGCACGCCTAGCGGGCGCGGCAGCTTCGACAGGGACAAGCGCATGGCGGACTATTCCTTTGGCATGGCAGAATCCGTTGGAGTGTATACGTTGGCAATGGTTCAGGCGGCCCGCCGCCATGCCGAGGAAGCTGATATGTCCCTGACCGTCGAAGTCGAAACGCCTCGCCTCGTGCTGCGCCAATGGCGCGCCTCCGACCGCGAACCTTTCGCCGCCCTTAACGCTGATCCGCACGTGACGCAGTTCCTGTTGCCGATGACGTCCCAGGAAAGCGACGCCCTGGCCGACAGGCTGGCCGCCGGCATTGACGAGCACGGCTGGGGCCTCTGGGCCGTGGAAGTGCCGGGGGTGGCGCCGTTCATTGGTTTCGTCGGCATCAAGCCGCTGGCGCCCGTTCTGCCATTTGCGCCCGGCGTGGAGATCGGCTGGCGCCTTGCGCATTCCTTCTGGGGACGGGGATATGCCAGCGAAGCGGCTGACGCCGCGTTGCGGGTCGGCTTCGAGCAGGTGGGCGCGGATGAAATCGTCGCCTTCACGGCCACGGGCAACCTGCGATCGCGCGCCGTGATGGACCGTCTGGGCATGGCCGCGGAACCGGAGCCCTTCGATCACCCCGCTGTGCCGGCAGGACATCCGCTACGCGCGCATGTGCTGTACCGCCTGGGCCGCGAGGCCTGGCGCCAGCGGCGCGAGGCGGGCGGCGCCGGCGAGGGCGCCCTATTCGCGGCGGCTTGATGCGCCGCCAAGCCGCGCCCGTGTTGATGGTGCAATGCAGCAGTCCAGTTTTCCCAGGGGATTTGAACCACTTCCGGTCGCGGGTGTAAGCTTTTAAGGACGCATTAGCTGTTGCTGACGGGATGCGCGACGGCCGTCTTACCGGCTTCCCGTCCAACGCCAGACGCTGCCTTGACGCGGCGCCGGTGCTTGTCGTTCGCGCCTTCGCCGCCGGCATCCTGCCGGCGCATTCTACGGAGGAACGACCCATGCTGACCGAAATCGTCACGCGTGCCTTGTCCCAACTGACTGGTAGCGCCCTCAAGGGCGATGGCATCAAGGGACAGTTTCAATACGCTTATGCCAGTGATGACGGCCAATACGTGGCCATATTGACCCATGACATGACCACCTATGTGGTGGACCTGAGTACGCAGCGGTATTTCGCGGAGTGCGGTGGATCGCCTCGCGGATTTGCCGGCCATGTGCTT
Source organism: Achromobacter sp. 1012554356 (assembly GCF_059760815.1). Lineage (NCBI taxonomy): Bacteria > Pseudomonadati > Pseudomonadota > Betaproteobacteria > Burkholderiales > Alcaligenaceae > Achromobacter > Achromobacter sp. 1012554356. Next base: position 4,795 of record NZ_JCBANC010000045.1, read on the forward strand.
GAAATGGAGGGCGCCACCGCGCGCTCCCATCCGTGGCCCGCCGCGCAAGATTTGTTCGACCTGGACATGGACGCCGACGAATTGTCTTGGCGGCAGTGCCCCGGTTTGCGCCACATGAGTACGGGCGCGCATCGATCTGTGGAGAGCCGCGCCGCCTGAGAGTGGCCAGAAGCGGCAACGTTTCACTGAACCGGCGTCTTCGCCGGTTTTTTTTCGCCCGTTTCTTGCCGGTAGGCGGCGCGGGCCGCGGTCGCTAAAATTCCGGCCATGAAAACGCCCGCCGAACTCCACGCCCCGCAGGGCGCCACGCTGGTCGACTGCACGCACGAGCGCCACGCCGACCAGATTCTGGCCATCTTCAATGACGCCATCGCGACGTCCACCGCGCTGTACGACTACAAGCCGCGGCCGCGCGAGGCCATGGACGGATGGTTCAAGGCCAAGCAACAGGGCGGGTTTCCCGTCGTTGGGCTGGAAAATGAGGATGGCGAATTGATGGCGTTTGCCAGCTACGGCACGTTTCGCGCGTTTCCCGCCTTCAAGTATTCCGTCGAGCATTCCGTGTACGTAGACGGGCGCTTTCGCGGCCGCGGCCTGGGCGAAGCGATGATGGCCATCCTGATCGAGCGTGCGCGCGCCGGGGGCGTGCACGTGATGGTCGGCGGTATCGACGCCTCGAACCAGGGCAGCATCCGCCTGCATGAAAAGCTGGGGTTTGTGCGCGCTGGCACGATCCGCCAGGCCGGCTTCAAATTCGGACGATGGCTCGATCTGGCGTTCTATCAATTGACGCTGGAGACGCCGGAAAATCCGGTCGACGGCTAAGAACGCCAACCGCGGCGGCAGTATCGCCGCCGCACCTGCGGTGTCTACTTCGACAGCACCCGCATCGCCTGCTCCAGGCCGGCAACCGTGACGGGATACATGCGGTCCTGCATGATGTCGCGCATCAGCGCAATGGACTGGCGGTACTGCCAGGAAGCCGTGGGCTCGGGATTCAGCCACACCGATTTGGGCCAGGCGTCCAGGAGCCGGCGCATCCACTCGGCGCCCGGTTCCTTGTTGTAGTGCTCGACGGAACCCCCGGGCTGCAGGATCTCGTATGGGCTCATCGTGGCGTCGCCGACAATGATCAGGCGCCAGTCGGGGTTGTACTTGCGCAGCACGTCCCAGGTGTCGAAGCGCTCGTTCTGGCGCCGGCGGTTGCTTTGCCACAGGCTTTCGTACGGGCAGTTGTGGAAGTAATAGACCTCGAGATTGCGGAATTCGCTGCGGGCCGCCGAGAACAGTTCCTCGACCCGGCCGATGTGGTCGTCCATGCTGCCGCCCACGTCCAGCAGCATCAGCACCTTCACCGTGTTGTGGCGCTCCGGGATCATGCGCAGGTCCAGATGGCCCGCGTTGCGCGCCGTGCTGGCGATGGTGTCGTCCAGATCCAGTTCCAGTTCGGCGCCCTGGCGCGCAAAGCGGCGCAGGCGGCGCAGGGCCACCTTGAAATTGCGCGTGCCCAGTTCGATCTGGTCGTCGTAGTCCTTGAACTGGCGCATGTCCCAGACCTTGACCGCCGTGCGGTTGCCGGCCGATGCGCCGCCGACGCGGATGCCTTCGGGGTGATAGCCGCCGTTGCCGAAGGGCGACGTGCCGCCCGTTCCGATCCACTTGCTGCCGCCCGCGTGGCGTTCCTTCTGCTCGTCCAGGCGCTCCTTGAAGAGCTCCATCAGCTTGTCCCAGCCGTGCTTTTCAATGGCGGCCTTTTCTTCGGGCGACAGGCTTTTCTCGAACTGCTTGATCAGCCAGTCGAGCGGAATGTCCTTGCCCGCGGGCAGCGCGGCTTCGATGCCGCGGTAATACGCGCCGAAGGCCTTGTCGTAGCGGTCGTAGAGAGACTCGTCCTTGACGAGCGTGGCGCGCGCCAGGAAGTAGAACTCGTCCAGCGTGGGCGACATCAGGTCCTGGCGCAGGGCGTCGACCAGCGTCAGGTATTCCTTGACCGAGACGGGCAGCTTGTGCGCCCGGAGGTGATAGAAGAAGTCGATCAGCATGTGCGGGCCGCCCGTGGATGCCGGATCAGCGGCGTTGGCCGCCGCGCGTCATGGCCGCCAGGCGTTCGAGGAGATGCACGTCCTGCTCGTTCTTGAGCAGCGCGCCGGCCATCAGCGGCACGGCGGTGGCCGTGTGCGCGTCGATCTGCGCGGCCGTGACGTCTTCGGCCAGCAAGAGGCGCAGCCAATCCAGCAGTTCGGACGTGGACGGCTTTTTCTTCAGTCCGGGCGCGTCGCGCAGCGAGAAGAACGTGTCCAGCGCGGCGCGCAGCACGTCCTGCTTCAAGTCGGGATAGTGGACAGCCACGATGTCGCGCATCGTCTCGCGGTCCGGAAAGCGGATGTAGTGAAAGAAGCAGCGGCGCAGGAACGCGTCGGGCAGGTCCTTCTCGTTGTTGGACGTGATGATGACGAGCGGACGGTGGCGCGCGGCGATGGTCTCGCGCGTTTCGTACACATGGAACTCCATGCGGTCCAGCTCGCGCAGCAGGTCATTGGGGAATTCGATGTCGGCCTTGTCGATCTCGTCGATCAGCAGCACCACCGGCTCGTGCGATTGGAACGCTTGCCACAGCGTGCCCTGCACGATGTAGTTGCGGATGTCGCGGACCTTCTCGTCGCCAAGCTGCGAATCGCGCAGGCGCGACACGGCGTCGTATTCGTACAGACCCTGATGCGCCTTGGTGGTGGACTTGATGTGCCATTGCATCAGCGGCCGTCCCAGCGCGCGGGCCACTTCCTCGGCCAGCATCGTCTTGCCGGTGCCGGGTTCTCCCTTGATCAGCAGCGGGCGCTGCAAGGTGAGGGCGGCGTTCACGGCGAGCTTGAGGTCATCGGTGGCGACGTAGCTGTCGGTGCCATCGAAGCGGACTGGCTTGGCGGATGAGGCGGTCTGGGCTGCGGACATGGTCTGATGGCTTCTGTGGTTTGATTGGGATCAACACTAACGCAAGGTATTAATCCTGAGCAATTATCGTACAATCAGGCGGTTTTGCTTTGGGTTCCACCCGCAACGTGTTTGCAGAGGGCCTTTTCGTGTGAGCAGGCCCTAGTCCTTAGCCATACCAAGAAGAGTCATTCCAATGAAGTTGCGAACCTCTCTGAAGTACACGGTTTCCGTGTTGGCCACGATGGCGTCCTGTGCGATCGCCGGCCAGGCTGTTGCTGCAGACGCAGCGCCGGTCGGTAATGTCCAGAATGCCCGAGACAAGGTTTCGATGTGCATCGGTTGCCATGGCATCCCAGGCTACAAGGCATCGTTTCCCGAGCTTTACCATGTTCCGATGATCGCTGGCCAAAACGCCAAGTACATCGAAACCGCCCTCAACGAGTACAAGAAAGGCGCGCGCAGCCATCCCACGATGGACGCCGTTGCCGGCAGCCTGTCCGATCAGGACATTGCCGACTTGGCCGCGTACTACTCGAATCTCAAATAAGGGGGCAAGACCATGAACCGCACCATGCTTGCCCTTGCGGGCGCGACCCTGGCTATCTGGGGCTCTGCCGCCTCGGCGCAGGACCTGTCGGCCGGCAAGGCCGTCTTCGAAAAATTCAATTGCGCCTCGTGCCACGGCGCCGACGCCAAGACGGCCGTGGATCCCGCGTATCCGACGCTGGCCGGGCAGCACGCCGACTACCTGGCACATGCGCTGAAGGCCTACAAGCGGGGCGCCTCCGGCAGCGCAGCCACGGCCAACGTGCGCAAGAACCCGATCATGGGCGCCTTCGCCACGCAGCTGTCCGACCAGGACATTGCCAACGTATCGGCTTGGCTGGCCACGCTGCCCAGCGATCTGGGCGTGCGCCGCTAGAACGCAACGGCTTCGGCTGGAGTGAATGAAAAACCCTCGCTAGCGAGGGTTTTTTTGTTGGGTCAGAGGCTGGCGCGGCGGCGGATCAGGTCGATGTAGGTGTCGCTGTCCAGCGGCGTGCCCAGGCGCTGCGCTTCCCAGACCACCTGGCCCAGGCATTCCATGATTTCGTGCGCGGCGTGGTGCGCATCCGAGCGCGCCGTGAGCTGCTGGTAGGCCAGGCGGATGCCGGGCGGATGGTCGATTGACAGCTGTTCCGCGATGGCCAGATGCATGGACAGGTGCAGGAACGGATTGGTGCGGCCTTTTTCCACCGCGTATTCAGCCGTCATGGCGTCGGGGCTTTCGAGGTCCGCGTGGTATTCGGGATGCTCGATGATCCAGTCCAGCGCGATCGCCTCCAGCGGGGTCAGGACCTCGTTGGCGCGATGCTTGCGCCAGGTTTCGATAAAGAATTCGCGGACTTGGTCGCGGGAGGGATTGAACATTCGGGAGGGGGCCAAAAGCAGGATGTAGTCGCATTATTTTACCGCCCCATGCGGACCGCCGGTTTCGCCCGGCGCTTTGCGATATAGAATGGGTTGCTATCCGCCATCCGGTGTGCGGTTCGCAGGAGGCGGTATAACCCGCGGAATCGGACGCTGTCCGATCCTGGCGCGTGCAGAAAAACCACCCGGAGCAAATGGAGCATTCATGTCCTACCAACATATCAAGGTTCCCGCCGGCGGCCAGAAAATTGCGGTCAACGCCGATTTCTCGCTGAATGTGCCTGACCAGCCCATCATCCCCTTCATCGAAGGCGACGGCACGGGCGCCGATATCACCCCCGTCATGATCAAGGTCGTCGACGCGGCGGTGCAGAAGGCCTACGGCGGCAAGCGCAAGATCCATTGGATGGAAGTCTATGCCGGCGAAAAGGCCACCAAGGTCTACGGTCCTGACGTGTGGCTGCCCGACGAAACCCTGGAAGTCGTCAAAGACTACGTGGTTTCCATCAAGGGCCCGCTGACCACGCCGGTCGGCGGCGGCATCCGGTCGCTGAACGTGGCGCTGCGCCAGCAGCTCGACCTGTACGTCTGCCTGCGCCCCGTGGCGTATTTCAAGGGTGTGCCGTCCCCGGTGCGCGAACCCGAAAAGACCAACATGGTGATCTTCCGCGAGAACTCGGAAGACATCTACGCCGGTATCGAATACATGGCCGAAAGCGAGCAGGCCAAGGAACTGATCCAGTTCCTGCAGACCAAGCTCGGCGTCAAGAAGATCCGTTTCCCGAACACCTCGTCCATCGGCATCAAGCCCGTGTCGCGCGAAGGCACCGAGCGCCTGGTGCGCAAGGCGGCGCAGTACGTCATCGACAACGACCGCACGTCGCTGACGCTGGTGCACAAGGGCAACATCATGAAGTTCACCGAAGGCGGCTTCCGCGATTGGGGCTATGAGCTTCTGCAGAAGGAATTCGGCGCGCAGTTGATCGACGGCGGCCCGTGGTGCAAGTTCAAGAATCCCAAGACGGGCCGCGAGATCATCGTCAAGGACGTGATCGCCGACGCGTTCCTGCAGCAAATCCTCCTGCGCCCCGCCGAATACGACGTCATCGCCACCCTGAACCTGAACGGCGACTACATCTCCGACGCGCTGGCCGCGCAGGTGGGCGGCATCGGCATCGCCCCGGGCGCCAACATGTCCGATTCCGTGGCCATGTTCGAAGCCACGCACGGCACGGCGCCCAAGTACGCCGGCAAGGACTACGTGAACCCCGGTTCCGAAATCCTGTCGGCCGAAATGATGCTGCGCCACATGGGCTGGACCGAAGCCGCGGACCTGATCATCTCCAGCATGGAAAAGTCGATCCAGTCCAAGAAGGTCACGTACGACTTTGCCCGCCTGCTCGAAGGCGCGACGCAGGTGTCGTGCTCGGGCTTTGGCCAGGTGATGATCGAAAACATGTAAACCGCGGCCAGGGCCCTTCGCAAGGCTGTCCGCCGCGCGACAGGGCCTGATCCCGGGCTTTCGCCAAACCCGCCCGCCGTCATGGCGGGCGGGTTTTATCTAATCACCGGCACGTTGCGCAGTGCGCGTGCCTTGTTCTTTTCAGGTTGATTGTTGTGCCCCGACTGTATGTAACCCTGGCCGCCTGGCTGGTGCTGCTCATGCCCGCGCTGGCGCTGACCAGCCCTGTAGGCGGTCCCGCTGTTCTTTACCTGAGTGCATTGATCGCCCTTGCCGCGATCACCATGAATGCAATCAAGCGCTACGAGCCCATGGATTTCCGCGCCCTCTGGCCCATGGCGCTGGCGCTTCTGTCGCCGCTGGCCTGTCTGCTGATCACGTCCGCCGTGAAGGGGATGTGGAGCAGTTCCGAACTTGAAAAACTGCTGCGGTTCGCGCTGGCGCTGCCGGTGCTGTGGCTGCTGCTGCGCGCGCCGCAGCGGCTGCTTCGCCATATCGAATGGACCATCCTGGCCGGTGCGCTGGTGGGCTCGCTCCTGTTGATCTTCACCATGGTCTCGGGCGGCCGTGGCGCGGTGGTCGAAGTGGGCGGACGCTATAACGCGGTGGCTTTTGCCAACATGGTGCTGCTGTTCGGCGGCATGACGCTGCTGTCGCTGGGTTGGGGGCCGGGGTCGCGCTGGCCGCGCCTGGAGACCGCGCTGAAGCTGCTGGCCGCGGCGCTGGCCGTGTGCGCGACCTGGATGTCCGAAACCCGCAGCAGCTGGATGCTGCTGCCCATTCTGGGATTCGTCTTCCTGCTGGGCCTGCGCAACTGGCGGCGGCGCCACAAGGTGTACTGTGCGCTGGCCGTATGCGTGGCGCTGGTCGCCAGTGCGGCTGCCATCTGGACGTTCAGCAGCCGCATGCAGCAGATCACTCACGACGTTCAGGGGTTTTCCACATCGGCCAACCGCGACACGTCGTTCGGCATCCGGCTGCAGCTGTGGCATGCCTCGATTCTGATGTTCGAAAAGAGCCCCATCGTGGGCATCGGCCCCAGCAAGTTTCGCGAAGAGCTTCGCTTGCTTCAGGGGCAGGGCATCGTGACGCAGGAAGTCGTGGATGGATTCGGCGAGCCGCACAACGATCTGCTGGCCGCCCTGGCCGGGTACGGCTTGCTCGGGCTGTTGAGCATGCTGGCGCTGTATCTGGTGCCGGCCGCCATGTTCTTCCGGCGCCTGGCCAGTGACGACCGGGTGATCCGCGTGGGCGCGCAGATGGGGCTGTTGTTCTGCCTGAGCTACTGCGCCTTCAGCATGACCGAGATGATGTTCCGCAACATGCGCAGCGTGCCCACGTACGCGCTGATCGTGGTGGCGTTGATTGCGCTGACGACGGCGCGGCCGGCGCGCGAACCCCTGCCCGCATCACGGTCCGTGGCGTAGCGCCTCGCGGGCTGCGTCCCGCGCAATCGGGCTCCAAGAAGAACGCAAGGTGCATCGCGCCTTGCGTTTTTTTATTGGGCTTGAGCTAGATCAAAGTGACTAGTTAAATTTGAATTCAAACGAAGTTTGAAATAGTATGCTCGCCGGTCACATTACATAAAAAGTCACAAACAGCTAGATATTGTTTCGAGTTGGTGGCGGATGGAAGAGCGTCGATGAGTAACTCCAGCTTGCGTAAAGAACTGTTGTGGTTCGTTTTTGCCATTGGCGCCGCCGTTCTGGCGCTGGGCGTGTGGGACGCCTGGCAGCGCCGTGCCGAAATGATGGACGACCGCAAGGTGGAGCTTCGCCATGTCCTGGACATGGCCGAGGGCATCGTCCGCGGCGGCAAGCTGCGCGTGCGGGAAGGCGTGCCGCTGGCCGAGGCCAAGCGCGACGTCGCGCGCCAGCTCTCGCAGATGCGATATGGCGAGGACGGCTATGTGGGCGCGTTTGGCGACAACTACGATCTGCTGGTGCATCCCGACCCGAAGCTGGTGGGCACGAACGTGCGCGCCACGCGCGACAGCCAGGGGCAGCCGCTCTTTGAAAACCTTAATGCGCAAGGCAAGGCGGGCGGCGGCTATGTGCGCTACCTGTTTCCGCGCCCTGGTTCCGAGGACTCGTTGCCCAAGCTGACCTACGCGGCGTACGACGCGGAATGGGGCTGGCTGATGTTCACGGGCCTGTACGTGGACGACGTGGACGCGGCGTTCTACGGCACGCTGTGGCGGCAGGGCAGCGTGACGCTGGTGCTGCTGGCCCTGGTGCTGACCGCTGCGCTGCGCTTTTTCAGCACGCACATTCTGCGGCCGTTGAACGAGGCGGTGGCGGTGTGCGAGCGCGTGGCCAATGGCGACCTGTCCGGCGGCATCGCGCGCCATCACCGTGGCGAGATCGGCCGGCTGTTCGACGCGATGGCGCGGATGCAGCAGCGGCTGGACGCCGCGGTGCGCAGCATCGTGCATTCCACCGCGTCGATCGCGGCCGCGTCGCGCCAGATTGCCGCAGGCAGCGTGGACCTGTCCGACCGCACTGAAAGGCAGGCCGCCGCATTGGAGCAGACCGCGGCAAGCGTGGAAGAAATCACCGCCACGGCCCGCCAAAGCGCCGAGCACGTGCGCGAGGTCAGCGCGTTGGCCGGCGAGGCAGCGCGTCTGGCGCGGCAGGGCAGCGACGAAACGCAGCACGCCATCGATGCCATGCGCGAGATCTCGCACAGTTCACAGCGCATCGACGAGATCATCCGCCTGATCGACGTGATCGCGTTTCAGACCAATATCCTGGCGCTGAACGCCGCCGTCGAAGCCGCACGGGCGGGCGAACAGGGGCGCGGGTTTGCCGTGGTGGCCGGCGAAGTGCGGGCGTTGGCGCAGCGGTCCGCCACCGCCGCCAAGGAGATCAAGACGCTGATCGAGGCGTCGTCCGAATCCGTGGCGCGCGGCAGCCAGCGCGTGGAACAGGCGAGCGCCACGATGGGCAGCGTGCTGGAATCGGCAGCTACCAGCGCGCCGCTGATGAGCGAGATTGCCACGGCGTCCAGCGAACAGAGCGCGGGCATCGAGCAGATCAACGTGACCGTGACGCATCTGGACGAGGCGACCCAGCAGAACGCCGCGCTGGTAGAGGAGTTTGCGGCGTCTGCCGCCGCGTTGCACGGTCAGGCGGGCGACCTGGCCCGCGCCGTGTCGATCTTCAGGCTGTCTGCAGCCGGTCAGCCGATGCCGGGATAAGGCTCATGGCGCGCCGCAGCTTCGCGCCCAGTTCGCGGCTGGCGGGCATCATGGGCAGGCGCAGCTCGTCGCAGATGAGGCCCTGCATGGCCAGCGCGCGCTTGAGCGGCGCGGGATTGGGTTCGCTGAACAGCAGCCGGATCAGGGGGCGCAAGGGGTCGAAGCATTCGCGCGCGGCGTCGGTCTGGCCGGCTTGCGCAAGCTGCATCAGTTCGACAAAGCGCTCCGGAAACAGGTGTGCGGCGGCCGGAATGGCGCCGCGCCCGCCCGCCAGGAAATGATCCAGCAAGGCCAGGTCCTCGCCGCACAGCGCGTTGAGCCTGTCTCGCGCATTCAAGGCGGCCAGCACGGCGGGATTGCATTCCTTGACCGCGCCGAAGTTGGGCAGCGCCGCCAGCGCTTCCATCGTCTCGACCGTCATGGCGACGCCGGCGCGCTTCGGGATGTTGTACAGAATGATCGGGCGCTCGGTGGCCCATGCGATCTGCCGGTAATGCCACAGGATGCCGGCTTGCGACGGCCCCAGGTAGTACGGCGGCGGCGCCAGGTAGCCGGCGGGCGCGTAGCGGTCCAGCCGGCGCACCGCGGCGGCCACGCCCCGCGTGTCGACGCCGCCCACGCCCAGCACCAGCGGCAGGGCATGCGCGTCGCTGGCGATGGCTTCGATCATGTCGGTCTTCTCGGGCATGCTGAGGAGGTTGCCCTCGCCGGTGGAGCCAAAGAGGACCAGCCCGGCGATGCCGGCGTTGCGGTAGTAGCGGGCCAGCGCCTGCGCGGCGTCCAGGTCCACGTGGCCGCCGCGCATGGGCGTCACCATCGGCAGCCACAGGCCTTCGAATGCGGGTTTGGCAAGGGTGTCCATGGCTCATCGCTCCGTGATGGCGGTGGCCGGGCGTGCCGGGCCGAATTCGGCGCAGGGCAGGCCGCGCATGATCGCGGCCATCATGGCGTCCAGTTCGCCGCGTTCGCATTGCAGCTCGAGCGTGCTTTGGGCGTGCGCGTGGTCGACCGACAGCAGGTAGACCCCGATGCGATCACCCAGTGCGCGGTGCAAGGCCAGCCGCACGTTCAAGGCGTCCAGCGTATCGATGCGCACGGTCAGCGCGATCAGGCTGCATTGCGGCTTTGGCGCGGGCTGGGATGCAAGCGTGGCGTCGATGGGGGCCTGGCGGCGGTACGGTCGGGGAATCATGGCGGTGTGGGGGCGGGGCCGAAGGCGGCGACCCGCGTATCCGGTGGGTTGACGACGATTCCACTATAGGAACGGCGCCGTAAATCCTGCCGATAAATGCGGGCGCGCGGTGTAAAAACGGCGTCAACGGCCGCGGCCTTTCAGAACGTCTTGGTCAGCGACAAGAGGCCCGTGGCGCGGCCCATGTCGCGGCCGCGCGTATTGGTGTAGACCGCGCGGTCGGCGTTGGTGTCCAGATAGGCCAGCGAGACCGACAACCCCTGGCCGAAGTCCTTGGTCACGCCCAGCTTCCAATCCGTGTAGGAGCCGTTATCGACATTGCGCACGATCTGGCGGCCCGCATGGACGTTGACGACGAGACCCCAGATGCCGGTATCGAAGTTGCCGGACAGGTCGAAGTATTGGCTGTACTTGCTGTCGGCAAAGCCGAACAGGTTGGTCAGCGCAAGGGAGTACTTGAACATGACCGGGCCGTAGCCGATGCCGGCGTAGAGTTCGGTGGTGTCGGGACTGGTGTAGGCCGACGGATAGTCGCCCGGGTAGTAGTACTGCAGCACGCCCAGGTCCACGGGCACGTTGTCCGTGAGATTGCCCTTGTAGCCGCCGTAGAAGTCCATTTCCACCGGCGCGGAGACGTCGCTGTTGCTGTCGTTCAGCCAGCTGATGCTGGAATTCCAGTTGCCCAGGTAAAAGCCGCTGGCGTGCGCGAGGTCGAAGCCGCCTTGAATGGCCGGCTTGTTGTTGGTCTGCATGAGGCCGCGATAGCGGTACTGGCTGGCAAGCGTGACGTTGGCCGTCAAGGAGTAGGGCGACGCGGCATCGGCGGCGCTGGGGGCGTCGGCGGCTTGCGCCGCGGGAATGAGGGAAAGCAGCGCCAGCGCGGCGAGGGTGTTGCGGGGCATGTGAAGCCTCCTGGTGTTGAGCGGACCGCAACAATAGGAGGATCGGCATAAAGGGCGAGACAAGACTCGCGCCCTGCGCGTAAAGCGGGTATCAAAACCGGCATCGAGCGCGCGCGCTCAGCCCGCGAAGCGGTATCCGACGCCGATCTCCGTCACAAGGAACACCGGCTGCGCCGGGTCGGCTTCGAGCTTCTGGCGCAGATGGCCCATGTAGATCCGCAGGTAGTGATTGCTTTCGACATGGGACGGGCCCCACACCTGCCGCAGCAGCTCGCGGTGCGTCATGACCTTGCCGCGATGGGCCAGCAGCGCCGCGAGCAGGCGGTACTCCATCGCGGTCAGGTGCACGTGCTGGCCGGCGCGCTCCACCACGCGCCGCGAAAAGTCGACGCGCACGTCGCCAAACGCGATCTCGGCCGCGTTGCCCGCGCCGCCGCGGCCGTGGCGGCGCAGCAGCACGCGCAGGCGGGCCAGCAGTTCGCTCACCCCGAAAGGCTTGGCCAGGTAGTCGTCGGCGCCCGCGTCCAGCGCCGCCACCTTGTCGGCCTCGGCGCTGCGTGCGGACAGCACCAGCACCGGCACCTCGGTCCAGCCGCGCAGCTCGCGGATCAGCGTCATGCCGTCGTCGTCGGGCAGGCCCAGGTCGAGCACGATGGCATCGGGCTGGCGGGTGCCGGCCTCGATCAAGCCGCGCTTGACGGTGTCGGCCTCGTGCACCACGCAGCCTTCGCTTTCCAGGGCCTGGCGGACGAACCGCCGGATGTTGGCGTCGTCTTCGATGATGAGGACTATGGGCTGGAAATCGAACATGGCGCGGACTCAGGCGGTTTCGGGTTGGATCTGGGGCGGAGCGCCCAGCGGCAGGCTGAAGACGAATTGCGCGCCGCTGGCCTGGCCCGGCGCGTGCTCGACCCAGATGCGGCCGTGATGGGCGGCGACGATGGCTTCGCACACCGCCAGTCCCAGGCCGACGCCGGGGGTGGCGGATTCGCGTTCGCCGCGCGTAAATTTTTCGAAGATGCGGCGCTCGGCGCCGGGCGCGACACCGGGACCGTTGTCGGCGACGGCCACGCGCATTTCCGCCTCATGCGCTTCGGTCTCATGCACGAAGGCATGGATGCGCAACGTGCTGCCGGCGGACGTGTATTTGCCCGCGTTCTCCAGCAGGTTGCACAGCACGCGTTCGATCAGCACGCCGTCGCACTCCACCAGCGGCAGTGACGATAGCGGAGCGATCTCGATCCTGTGGCCCGCCAGCGGTTCACGCATGGCCGCCAGCGCGGCGCCGACCAGCTCTTCGATGGATTGCCACTCCATGCGCAGCGGCGCGTCGCGGCTTTGCAGCCGCGCCATGTCCAGCAGATTGACGACCAGGGCGTGCATGCGCTGCGCCTGATCGCGCATGGCGCGCACGGTGTCCTGCACGCCATCGGGCAGCTTGTGCTGCTGGCGCATCAGCGTATCGGTCATGCCGACCAGGCTGGTCAGCGGCGTGCGCAGGTCGTGCGACACCGCGGCAAGCAGCGAGTTGCGCAGCTTTTCGGATTCCATGCTGACCACCGCCTGCTGCGCGACTTCGACGTAGTGCAGGCGTTCGAGCGCAATGGCGATGAGGGTGGCGTACGCCGCGACCTGGCGGCGCGTGTCGGGATTCGTGTAGAGGCTGCGGCGCGGGGCGTCCAGCACCAGCACGCCCCGCGTGCGCATGGGCGCCTTGAGCGGCAGGTACAGCAACGCGCTGTTGGACAGGGTGGCCGTTCCCGCGCCCGCGGGCTGGCCGTGGTCGTAGACCCACTGCGCCAGCGCCGATTCCGGCGCGGGCGAGTCGCCGTTGGCGGGCGAGGCGAGCTTCAGGCGGTCGTCCAGGCCCAGGATGTAGAGCGAGCAGCGCGCGCCGAACGTGGCATGCACAAACGATCTGGCCAGCGCGACGATCTGCTCGGGCAGCAGCGCGGACGACAGTTCGCGCGCGAATTCGTAGAGGCTGCGCGCGTCGGCCTCGCGCTTGACCGAGACCTGTGCCTGCAGCCGCAGGCCGGCGGTCAGCTGGCCGATCAGCAACCCCACGCCGAGCAGCACGCCGAAGGTCAGCAGGTACTGCACGTCCGACACCGCGAACGACGACAACGGCTGAACGAAGAAAAAGTCGAACAGTCCCACGCTGACCACAGACGCCAGCGCGGCGGGCCCGCGCCCGTGGCGCAGCGCCACTGCGGCCACCGCCAGCAAAAAGAGCATGACGATGTTGGTCTGGTGCAGGGTCGGGAAGGCAAGCGCCGACAGTGCCGTGGCCACGGCGCAATAGCAGAGCGCCCACGCATAGCCCGCCAGCGGCCGCGCCCCGCGTTCGTCGCCGGAAGGGCGGCGGCCCAGCGTGAACGGATCGCGCCCGGGCGGCGCAGGCGCGGGCACCGGGGGCGCGCCCAGCCGGATGATGTCGATCTCCGGGCAGCCGGCAGCCAGCATGTCGGCAAAGCTGTGGCGCCGCCACAACCAGCCCGGCGACATGATGGCGGTGAGCAGCGCGGTCAGCGACAGCCGCAGCCGCTGCCAACCGCCAGCGCGGGTGCGGCCCACGATCGCCTTCGTGATGTTGTGGCGGCGGACGTAGCGGACGACGGCATCGACCATGTCGCCGCCCGCCAGCGTCTCGGTGCGCGCGCCCAGCGCGTCGGCCAGCGCCAGGCCGTGCTGCAGCCGGTCGACCTCGGCGGCAGCGGCCGGCGCGGCGCGCGGCGTGTCGATGGTGACGACGTGCAGATCGCAATCGAGCTGCTGGCTCATGCGATGGGCGCTGCGGATCACGTACTCGGCATCGGCGTCGGAGCCGATGCAGGCGACTATCGCTTCGCGCGTGCGCCACACCGGTTCGATGGCGCGATCGCGGCGATAGGCCTGCACGTCGTCGTCCACGTGCTCGGCGGTGCGGCGCAGCGCCAGTTCGCGCAGCGCGATCAGATTGCCCTTGCGAAAGAAGTTGCGGGCCGCGTGGCGGGCCTGCTCGGGCAGGTAGACCTTGCCTTCCTTCAGGCGGCGCAGCAGTTCGTCGGCCGACAGGTCAACCAGGATGACCTCGTCGGCCGCGTCGAACACGTCGTCGGGCACCGTTTCCCAGACGCGCACGCCCGTGATGCTGCCGACGGCCTCGTTCAGGCTGTCCAGGTGCTGCACGTTCAGCGTCGTCCAGACGTCGATGCCGGCAGCCAGCAGTTCCTGGATGTCCTGCCAGCGCTTGGCGTGGCGCGAGCCCGGGGCGTTGGAATGGGCCAGTTCATCGACCAGCACGAGGGCGGGGCGGCGCAGCAGGGCGCCATCCAGGTCGAATTCCTTGAGCGTGTGGCCGCGGTAAGCCACGTCCTTGAGCGGCAGGACCGGCAGGCCGTCGAGCAGCGTCGCGGTTTCGCGGCGGCCGTGGGTTTCGACGATGCCGGCGAGCACGTCCGTGCCCTGCGCCGCCTGCGCGCGCGCCGCCGCCAGCATGGCGTAGGTCTTGCCCACGCCGGCCGACGACCCGAAGTACACGCGCAGCTTGCCGCGCACCGCCTGGCGCTCGGCGTCGTCCAGGGTCTTCAAGAGCGCGTCCGGATCGGGACGCTCGCCAGCGATGTCAGCCATGAACGCGCAAGGGAGGGGAGGAAACGGCTGGCAATACTATACGCCGCCGCATCAGCGCGCCACGCGCAGCTTGTCCAGCGCCAGGTTCAGCGTCAGCACGTTGACCGCGGGGTCGCCCAGCACGCCCAGCCACGGGGCGGCGGTGTGAGCCCGGATCAGCGCATCGACCTCGCTGCGCGGCAGGTCGCGGGCGCGCGCCACGCGGCCGGCCTGGTACGCCGCGGCCGCCGGGCTGATGTGCGGATCCAGCCCGCTGCCCGACGCGGTGATCAGGTCGACCGGAACGGGCGCGGCATTGTCCGGATCGGCCGCCTTCAGGGCCGCAATGCGCGCTTCGATGGCCTCGGCCAGCGCGGGGTTGCGCGGACCGAGATTCGAGCCGCCGGAGGCCGCGGCGTTGTACGGCATGGGCGCCGTGGGCGACGGGCGGCCCCAGAAGTATTGCGGCGAGGTGAACGATTGGCCGATCCATTCCGACCCGATCACCTTGCCGTCCTGCTCGATCAGCGAGCCGGCGGCCTGGTGCGGGAATATGGCAGACGCGATGCCGGTGGTCAGGAAGGGATACGCCAGGCCGGTGACGAGCGACAGCGCGGCGAAGAGGGTCAGCGCGGGGCGCAGGAGGCCGCCTTGGCGCGGCGTGGCAGATGCGGGGGTCATGAGGAATTCCTTTGCGTTGAGGGACGGGGGCTAAGGTGGCGCGAGGCCTTACGCCCAGCCCAGTGCGGCGAGCACCATGTCGACCAGCTTGATGCCGGCAAACGGCACCAAGAGACCGCCCAGGCCGTATATGAGGAGGTTGCGGCGCAGGAGCACCGAGGCGCCGAGCGGGCGGTAGCGCACGCCCTTCAAGGCCAGCGGGATCAGCACCACGATGATCAGCGCGTTGAAGATCACGGCTGACAGGATCGCCGAGGACGGCGTGGCAAGACCCATGATGTTCAGCACGTCGAGCTGCGGATAGACCGTGGCGAAGGCGGCGGGGATGATGGCGAAGTATTTGGCGACGTCGTTGGCCACGCTGAACGTGGTCAGCGCGCCCCGCGTCATCAGCATCTGCTTGCCGATCTCGACGATTTCGATGAGCTTGGTCGGATTGGAATCCAGGTCCACCATGTTGCCGGCTTCCTTGGCGGCCTGCGTGCCCGAATTCATCGCCACCGCCACGTCGGCCTGCGCCAGCGCGGGCGCGTCGTTGGTGCCGTCACCTGTCATGGCGACCAGGCGGCCTTCCGACTGGTAGTTGCGGATGAGCTTGAGCTTGGCCTCGGGCGTGGCTTCGGCCAGGAAATCGTCCACGCCCGCCTCGGCCGCGATGGACGCGGCGGTCAGCTTGTTGTCGCCGGTGATCATCACGGTCTTGATGCCCATGCGGCGCAGTTCGGCAAACCGCGACTGGATGCCGGGCTTGACGATGTCCTTGAGCTCGACCACGCCCAGCGCGCGGTTGCCGTCGCTGACCATCAGCGGCGTGCTGCCGCGGCGTGCCACGTCTTCGGCCAGGCGCAGGGCCTCGGCCGGCACGGTGGCGTCCTGAGCGGCCAGCCAGGCCTGGATCGCGTCGACCGCGCCCTTGCGGATCTGGCGCTCGCCCAGGTCGATGCCGCTCATGCGCGACTGCGCGGTGAACGGCACGAATTCGATGCCGGTCATGCGGGGGGCGGGCGCATGGATGGCCTTGTCCGCCAGCGCCACGATGCTGCGGCCTTCCGGCGTCTCGTCGGCCAGCGACGCGAGGCGCGCGGCGTCCGCCAGTTCGCGCGCAGACACGCCGGGCGCGGGCAGGAAGGTGGAGGCCTGGCGGTTGCCGAAGGTGATGGTGCCGGTCTTGTCCAGCAGCAGCACGTCGACGTCGCCCGCAGCTTCGACCGCGCGGCCCGACGTGGCGATGACGTTGGCGCTCATCATGCGGCTCATGCCGGCCACGCCGATGGCGGACAACAGGCCGCCGATGGTCGTGGGAATCAGGCAGACCAGCAGCGCCACCAGCACGGTCACCGTGACCGCGGCGCCGCCGCCCGCGGCCGAGACGGCGTAGAGCGAGAAGGGCATCAGCGTGACGACGACCAGCAGGAAGACCACGGTCAGGCCTACCAGCAGAATGGTCAGCGCAAGCTCGTTGGGCGTCTTCTGGCGCTTGGCGCCTTCGACCATCGAAATCATGCGGTCCAGGAAGCTTTCGCCGGGATCGGCGGCAATGCGCACGAAGATCCAGTCCGACAGCACGCGCGTGCCGCCGGTGACGGACGAGAAATCGCCGCCCGACTCGCGGATGACGGGCGCGGATTCGCCGGTGATGGCGCTTTCGTCGACCGAGGCGACGCCGGCGATGACCTGGCCGTCGCCGGGCACGGTGTCGCCGGCTTCGACCAGCACGACGTCGCCGCGGCGCAGCAGGCCCGAGGGCTGGCTGACCGCCTTGCCGCGCCATTGCGCGGGGTCGGCATCCGCCGCATCGGCGTCGCGAAAGCCCTTGAGCAGGCGCGCGTCGATGGTGGTGCGCAGGCCGCGCAGCGTTGCCGCCTGCTGCTTGCCGCGGCCTTCGGCCAGCGCTTCGGCGAAGTTGGCGAACAGCACGGTGAACCATAGCCACACGGTGATACCCAGGATGAATCCCGGCGGCGCCTCGGCCTGGCCGCGCAGGGCCATGATCCACAAGACGGTGGTAAGCAGGCTACCCACGTAGACCACGAACATCACGGGGTTCTTGAGCTGCGCGGCGGGCGACAGCTTGCGCAGGCTGTCGACGATGGCGGGGCCGACCAGCGCGCGGGACCACATGCCGAAGGCAGGCGCCGCGTCAGGACGACCCGCGACAGGCTGCGCGGCCGCAGCGGGCGCCGGGGCCGCGGTGCTGCCGGGGCCGGAGGTTTCCATTTCAATCTTGGCCATATTCTTTCCTAGCCTGTTGCATCAGGGTTGCAGGTGTTCCGCGACCGGGCCGAGGGCCAGTGCGGGCACGTAGGTGAGGGCGCCGACCAGCAGCACCGCGCCGATCAGCAGCGTCACGAAGAGCGGGCCGGTGGTGGGCATGCTGCCGGGCCCGGCGGGCAGCCGGCGCTTGGCGGCCAGCGACCCGGCCATGGCCAGCACGGCGACAATCACGGCGAAACGGCCGAACCACATCGCGATGCCCAGCAGCACGTTGTAGAAGGGCGTGTTGGCCGACAGCCCGGCGAAGGCGCTGCCGTTGTTGTTGGCGGCCGACGAGAGCGCGTAGAGGATTTCCGAGAAGCCGTGGATGCCCGGGTTGAGCACGCCGGCCTGGCCGGCCGTCACGGACACGGCCAACGCCGTGCCGCCCAGCACGAGCAGGGGGGTGGCCAGGATGACGATGGACACCATCTTCATGTCGAAGGCTTCGATCTTCTTGCCCAGGTACTCGGGCGTGCGTCCGATCATCAGCCCGGCGATGAAGACGCCCAGGATCGCAAAGGCCAGCATGCCGTACAGCCCCGAGCCCACGCCGCCGTACACGACTTCGCCAAGTTGCATCAGCAGCATCGGCGACAGGCCGCCCATCGCCGACAGCGAGTCGTGCATGCCGTTCACCGCGCCGCAGGAGGCTGCGGTGGTGATCGTGGCAAACAACGAGGTGGCGGCAATGCCGAAGCGCGTCTCCTTGCCTTCCATGTTGCCGCCGGGTGTCACGGACCCGGCCTGGGCGGCCATCGGGTTGGGCTGCTGCTCAAAGTACGCGGTGGACAGCGCGAAGACGGCAAACAGCACCGTCATCGCCGCCAGGATCGCGATGCCCTGGCGGCGGCTGCCCACCATCTCGCCGAAGGTGAAGCACAGGGCGGCGGGGATGGCCAGGATCGCCAGCATCTGCAGGAAGTTCGACAGGGGCGTGGCGTTTTCAAAGGGATGCGCCGAGTTGGCGTTGAAAAAGCCGCCGCCGTTGGTGCCCAGCAGCTTGATCGCTTCCTGAGACGCCACCGGCCCCATGGCGATGGACTGCGTGCGCGTCGTGACCGGGTCGGTGACCGCCGCACCGGCAGCGTCCAGCACCGGCTGGCCTTGCGCTTCCAGGCGAGGCGCGTCGTACTGCAGCGCTTCGACCGTCTGCACTTCCTGGTAGGCGCTGAAGTTCTGGATCACGCCCTGGCTGACCAGGGCCAGCGCCAGCACGAGTGACAGCGGCAGCAGCACATACAACGTGCAGCGGACCATGTCGGCCCAGAAGTTGCCCACCGTGGCGGAGCAGTGCCGCGCCAGCCCGCGTATCAGGGCGAACAGCACGGCAATGCCGGTCGCCGCGGACACAAAGTTCTGCACGGTCAGTGCGAGCATCTGCGTCAGGTAGCTCATCGTGGATTCGCCACCATAACCCTGCCAATTGGTGTTGGTGACGAAGCTGATGGCGGTATTCAGTGCGGAATCGGGCGACACGGCGCCCAGGCCCGCGGGGTTCAGCGGCAACAGCCCCTGCACGCGCTGCAGCGTATAGACGGCGGCAATGCCCACCAGGTTGAAGACCAGCACGGCGGCGGCATAACGCTTCCAGCCCATCTCCGCCTGCGGGTCGATGCCCGCCAGCCGGTAAATGCCGCGCTCAATCGGCCGGCCCCAGGCGGTCAGCCGGGATCGGCCGTCTTCCATGGCGATGCGGATGTAGCGGCCCAGCACGGGGGCGATCGCAAGCAGGACTGCCAGGTACAGGACCAGCAGCCCGACGAATTCGGGGGTCATCAGAATTTCTCCGGTTTGAACAGCGCGACCAGCAGGTACACGAACAGGAATGCGGCCGTCAGGCCGCTCAGCCAGTAGAGCCAGCTCATGGCTGGTCTCCGGAGGACAAGGCGTCGCAGAACCGGACAAGGGCCCAGGTCAGCCCGGCCATCACGGTGAAGATGGCGCTA
Organism: Achromobacter sp. 1012554356; assembly: GCF_059760815.1. Lineage (NCBI taxonomy): Bacteria > Pseudomonadati > Pseudomonadota > Betaproteobacteria > Burkholderiales > Alcaligenaceae > Achromobacter > Achromobacter sp. 1012554356. Next base: position 24,368 of record NZ_JCBANC010000045.1, read on the forward strand.
TAGATGAGATCCACGTTTTTTCTCCCCGGGAGGCATGCTCCCTTCGAACAGGCCTGCGCGGCAGAAAGCGGATGCGCGCCGGGCAGGCGAGGTAACCATTCAGGACACCGGCAGGTTACGGAGCAGGGGGTAAAAACGGGGTATAGCTTGGCGGGCAGGGTGTAAACGGCGCGTAAAGATGATCCGGGATGCTGTCGCCTCATGCCCGGAATCGGGCTTTTCGAGATGCACGGACTTGGACGGCCGGGCCATCCGCCATGATCACTATTTGAGCAGCGCTCAAGAATTAGGGCATCCGCCGGGCGGTTTTGGGCGAAAAATCCCAATATTTAGTACGGCACCCCCAAAATGCACTTATATGGTGCATGGAATATGTAAATGAATGCTCCGTCTTAGGGCATTCCCCTAGTGTGGCATTCCCGCATCTGGTGCAGAATCTCTTCCCATGCAGGTGAGGAGACAAAGCCCTGCATGGGCAAATACCGGCGGCACCGGTACATAAAAAAAGTAAAGCAGTACTCAAAAAAAGCAAACGCACAACGGCTGGCACCAGGAAGTGCCAGCCGTTGTCGCATAAAAAGCCGGCAAATCAAGCTTCAGGGCTTTTCAAGCGCTGCGTTTGGCGATATTCAGATGGGATCTGCTTATCCTCGCTATGCCGCAAACGCGCCTTACTCCGTCCCGGACATCCATCACGCCTTACTGGCGCCGCAACCTGCGGCTGATCGTGCTGCTGCTCGTTGTCTGGGCCGCGCTGACATTCGTCCCCTCGTACTTCGCACGCAATCTCTCCTTCGATTTCATCGGCTGGCCCTTCGCCTTCTGGATGGCCGCCTATGGCGCCCCGCTGGCCTACTTGATCATCATCGCCGTCTACGCCCGGGTCATGAATCGCGCCGATGAGCGCGCCGACGAAACCGGGGAGCAGCCCTGATGCCGTTTTTCAGCGGCGATACGCCCCAGGAATTCCGCATCCGGCTGCGGCGCATCTACGTGCTGTACACGGCCGGCTTCGCGCTGATGATCCTGCTGATGGCGCTGGCCGAGATCCTGGGCATGCCGCGCAACTGGATCGGCTATGTGTTCCTGCTGGTCACCGTCAGCCTGTACGCCGGCATCGGCATCGTCTGCCGCACCTCGGATCAGGTCGAATACTACGTCGCGGGCCGGCGCGTGCCGGCCATCTACAACGGCATGGCCACGGCGGCCGACTGGATGTCGGTGGCGTCCTTCATCGGCGTGGCGGGCACGCTGTACCTGACCGGCTACGGCGGGCTGGCCTACATCCTGGGCTGGACGGGCGGGTACGTGCTGGTGGCGATGCTACTGGCGCCGTATCTGCGGCGCTTTGGCCAATACACCATTCCCGATTTCATGGGCGCGCGCTATGGCGGCAACCTGCCTCGGCTGGCCGGCGTTGCGTGCGCCATCCTCTGCTCGTTCACCTATCTGGTCGCGCAGATCTACGGCGTGGGCATCATCACCACGCGCATGACGGGGATTTCGTTCGAACTGGGCATCTTCGTGGCGCTGGGCGGGATGCTGGTCTGTTCGTTCCTGGGCGGAATGCGGGCCGTGACGTGGACGCAGGTCGGCCAGTACATCATCCTGGTCATCGCGTATCTCGTGCCGGTGATCTGGCTGTCGGTCAAACACACCAACATGCCATTGCCGCAGCTGTCGGGCGGGGCGGTGCTGCAGCAGGTGACCGAAAAAGAGGTCTACCTGCAAAACGATCCCTCCGAGATCGAGGTGCGGGGCATCTGGCAGCAGCGCGCCGATGAAATGGGGCGCCGTCTGCAGGCGCTGCCCGAGTCCTGGACGCTGGAAAAGGACAAGCTGCGCAGCCGGCTGGCCCAGTTGAACGCGGGCGATGCGCCCATGGTCGAGATCCGGTCGGCCGAGCGCGAACTGGCTGCCTACCCGCCCACCGTCGAGGACGCGCGCGCCACGTGGTCGCAGGCCAAGGCAACCTTCGAGGCCCGGGCCGCGCCGCCGACGCCGCATGCCGAACCGTTCCCCGCGAAAGACCCCGAGGAACGCAGCAACATGCGCATCAATTTCCTGGCGATGGTGCTGTGCCTGATGCTGGGCACCGCCGGGATGCCGCACATCCTGATGCGCTCATACACGACGCCGTCCGTCATCGAGGCGCGCAAATCGGTGTGCTGGTCGCTGCTGTTCATTCTGCTGCTGTATTTCATGGCGCCCGCGCTGGCGCTGCTGGTCAAGTTTGAAATCTATACCCAGGTCGTGGGCTCGAATTTCCTCAGCCTGCCCAACTGGGTGCATGCCTGGAGCGCGGTCGACACCAATCTGCTCGACGTCAGCGACATCAACCGCGATGGCGTCGTGCAGCTCAGCGAAATCAGCATGGGGGCGGACGTGGTGGTGCTGGCCATGCCCGAGATCGGCGGGCTGCCCTACGTGATTTCGGGGCTGGTCGCGGCGGGCGGGCTGGCGGCGGCGTTGTCCACGGCCGACGGCCTGTTGCTGACGCTGTCCAATTCCCTGTCGCACGACATGTGGTACCGCGTCGTGTCGCCGCGCATGTCGGCGGCGCGCCGGGTGATGGTGTCCAAGATCCTGCTGCTGGTGGTGGCGTTCGGCGCGGCGTGGGTCGCGGCACGCAAGCCCGCGGACATCCTGTTCATGGTGTCGGCCGCGTTTTCGTTCGCGGCCTCGTCATTCTTTCCGGCGCTGGTCATGGGCGTTTTCTGGCGGCGCGCGAACAAATGGGGCGCCACGCTGGGCATGGCGGCCGGGCTGGCCGTGACGTTTGCCTACATGACGCACACGCATCCGTGGCTGCGGGAATCGGTGCTCGGCATCGCGCGCACGCAGCCGGTGGATCTGTGGTGGGGCATCCAGCCCATCGCGGCCGGCGTGTTCGGTGCGCCGGTGGCGTTTCTGACGATCGTGGTGGTGTCGCTGCTGACGCCGCCGCCCGATCGGGCCACGTTGGCGCTGGTGGATTACCTGCGTAATCCGGACGCGCGTCACCCGCAGCCAGACAACACCTAGGGCGCGGGGCAGGCGGCCGGGCGGCGGTCTTCGGGATCGGCGCAGGCTGCCCAGGCGGCGTCGGGCATCGCCTGCAACAGCGTCACGACCTGACCCGGCGCCCAGAGCCACTGCACACCGCCGGGCGCGCGGCCCGCTGCCTTCCAGATACGCTGGCGGGCGTCGGCGCTCAGGTCAAAGCGCCCATTGGCGCCGCTGTTGCCGCTGGCCAGCACGGACGACGGATCGCGCTTGGCGTCGTAGACATCGGCGTCGCCGCGCGGCTGCACGATGGCCCAGTCGTAGTGGTAGGAGTCCAGCGCCGGCGGTTTCCAGCCGGGGCCGGGCAGCACCAGGATCGGGTGTTCGCCCTGGACAGCGTGATACGGCAATGCTGCCTGCGCGCCCAGGCCGTCTTCGGTGTCGCGGACCGGCCGCAGGTAGCGTTGGGCGGCCTGGCCCTTGGCGTCATGCACGATGACCTCGTTCGCTTCGCCGGTTTCGGGCGCGTGGCGGATGGTTCGCAGCAGGCGGCCCGCGGCGTCATGCACGTAGCGCACTTGCGGACGGGTGGCGCCGTCGCAGGCCCCCTCGGCCAGTTCCGCCAGCCAGCCATTGGCGTCGTAACGCAGGCAATGCCGGACTGGGCGATTCTGGCGGCCATCCCAGGCGCGCGAGCGGATGTCGTAACCGGTCAGCCTGCCGGCCGCGTCGTAGCGGAAGCGCGTTTCGTTGTCCGGCATCGGCAGGGTGGGGCCGGGCTTGGCGCGCGCCTCTTCGACCGTGTGCGGGCTGTATTGGGCGATGCCGCAAAGATGCTGGCTGCCGTCCGCGCCGCGCTCGAAGCGCAGCAGGGTGACGCCAATCCGCGCGGCGGGTTCGGCCGCATAGACGGACCAGTCCACGTGTTCTGCCCGGATGACCGGCGTGGCGCGCGGGCCTTCTGGCACCAGGACGGGCGGCAGCCAGCTTCGGATGCGGGAACCGTCCTTGCCCAGCAGCGTATTGGTGTCGTCGAGCCGGACATCGGCGATGACGGTCAGCCTGTCGCCCGCGGCGAGCGGTTGGCACAAGGCCTGCGCAAGCCCGGGCGCCGCGGACAGTGCGGCCAGGGCAAGCAGGCGCAAGACGATATCAGTTTGCGGCATTGTGCAGCCACGCAACGAGACCCCACAGCTCGGCGCTGACGCCGCCCAGCCTCAGCGCCCCGTCGCGGGACTCCATCAGCAGGAAGGGATAGGCTTTGCGTTCGAACGTGCCGGCGGGCGGCAGCCGGTAGGGGGTGAAGTGGCCGGACGACAGCAGATAGGTGTTGGTCATGTCGCCAACGTCCACGTGTAGATACCAGACGGCCAGATCCGTGCCCTTGAACGCGGCATCGGCTTCCGGATACGTGCCGCCTTGGCCTGCGGGAATGCCGCTGGCCAGCACGCCCAGGAAGACCGGACGCGGTCCGTATTGCGGGCGGTATTCGCCATCGCCGGTGCGGCGGGTGAAGGCCTCGCGGATGAAGCCGGCGGCTCGCGAGCCGGGCACCACGGACTTGTCGAACAGAGCATCGAGTTGCGCGTCGTTCAACGGACCCCGCGCCGCGGCCAGCCGGTCCATGTCCTGCGTGAAAGCGGTCAGCCACGCCCGGTAACGCTTGAGCTCGGCCGCGCGGTCAAAGTCCTGGGCTGAGGCGCTGCCGGCGAAAAGCCCAGCGAGGCACAGGCAGGCCGCCAGCGCGCGGCGCAGGATGCCCTGCGCCAGGATGCCCTGCGCCAGGATGCACCGCGCGAGGACCGCAGCGACGGCCGTCAATGCGAGACGGATTTGGAGAAGACGTTCATCACCACCACGCCGGCGATGATGAGGCCGATGCCGATGAGCGCGGGCGTGTCCAGGTGCTGCTTGAACAGTACCGCGCCCACGATGGAGATCAGCACGATGCCGACGCCGGACCAGATCGCGTAGGCAATGCCCACGGGGATTTCGCGCAGGGTCAGCGACAGGAAATAGAACGAGATCAGGTAGCCGAAGACGGTGATGACGGACGGCACGAGCCGCGTAAAGCCTTCGGAACCCTTGAGCGCGCTGGTGGCGAAGATCTCGGCGACGATCGCCACGCCCAGGTAGAGCCATTTCATTTGCGCGGACCCTCAGACTGCCGCAGCAGCACCAGCAGGGCGCCCGCGCCGCCTTCGCGTTCCGGAGCCTCGGAAAACGCCATGACCTCGGCCTTCTGGACCAGCCAGGTGCGCGCCTTGTCCTTCAGGACCGGCTCCAGGCCTTCCGAGTTGTAACCCTTGCCGTGTACGATGCGCACGCAGCGGATGCCGTGTTCCTGGCATTCGTCCAGAAACGACAGCAGGGCATGGCGAGCCTGCTCGACGCGCAGTCCGTGCAGATCGAGTTCAGCCCCGGCGCGCCATTGGCCGCGGCGCAGGTTGCGCGCGGTGTCGGGCGCCACGTCGCCGCGCACGAAGGCGGTGCCGGCTTCGGACAGCAGATGCGTGATCTCGCCACCGTCCGAGACGCCGGCATCGGCGCGGTTGGGCGTTTCGCCCAGCGCGTTGGCGCGGCGCAGGGCCGGCGCGGGTTCGGCGGCGGGCTTGTGCGTGACGCGTTCCGCGTGCCGGATCGGCGTGACGGACTTCATCGAACGCTTGAACGCCGCGAGATCGTCCTCGGGGGGCGATGCCGCGCGCGCCGGCGCTGCCGCCGCCCGTTGCGGGGCCAGGGCGGCGCGCTCGCGCTCTTCCTGCAGGTCTTTCTTCAGGCGTTTCAGGTCGGCCACGCCGACCTTACTGCCCCGCATTCTCCAACCACCGTTGGGCGTCCAGGGCGGCCATGCAGCCCGTGCCGGCGCTGGTGATGGCCTGGCGGTAGACGTGATCCTGGACGTCGCCGGCGGCAAACACGCCGGGCACCGAGGTCATCGTGGCCATGCCGGACAGGCCGCTCTTGGTGACGATGTAGCCGTCTTTCATTTCGAGCTGGCCCTGGAAGATTTCCGTGTTGGGCTGGTGGCCGATGGCGATGAACGCGCCGGTGACGGCCATGTCTTCAGTCGCACCGGTGTCCACGTGGCGAACACGCACGCCGGTCACGCCGCTGTCGTCGCCCAGCACTTCTTCCAGCGTGTGGAAGAGCTTGAGCTCCATGTTGCCGTTTTCGACCTTGCTCATGAGCTTGTCGACCAGGATGGGCTCGGCGCGGAACTTGTCGCGGCGGTGGATCAGGGTGACCTTGCGGCAGATGTTGGACAGGTACAGGGCTTCCTCGACGGCGGTATTGCCGCCGCCGACCACGACCACGTCCTGGTTGCGGTAGAAGAAGCCGTCGCAGGTGGCGCAGCCGGACACGCCGCGGCCCATGAAGGACTGCTCGGACGGCAGGCCCAGGTACTTGGCCGAGGCGCCGGTCGCGATGATCAGGGCGTCGCAGGTGTAGATCTTGCCGGTGTCGCCGGTCAAGGTGAAGGGGCGCTTGGACAGATCGACCTTGGCGATGTGGTCGAACAGCATCTCGGTGTTGAAGCGTTCGGCGTGCTTCTGGAAGCGCTGCATCAGGTCGGGACCCTGCACGCCATCCGCGTCGGCCGGCCAATTGTCGACATCCGTGGTGGTCATAAGCTGGCCGCCTTGGGCCAAACCTGTAACAAGAACAGGGTTCAGATTAGCGCGTGCCGCATAGACGGCCGCCGTGTAACCGGCGGGGCCGGAACCGAGTATCAAAACTTTAGCGTGCGTAGGCGTGGACATGGGCAGGTATCTTTAGGGTAACGCCCAATTATAATGAGCCGCATGCCGCGTATCTCGACTGCTTCTCCGCGCGCCTCGCGCAACACCCGCAACGGACCTTCGCCGCTGCAAACGCGCATTTCCGCGTTGCTGCGCGAAGCCCGCTGGATCCTATTTGCCGCCCTGGCGGCCTGGCTTACTCTGGTGCTCGCCACCTGGAGCGCGTCCGACCCTGGCTGGTCGCACTCGGTTCCCGGCGATGTCGTGCGCAACCAGGGGGGACGCCTGGGCGCCTATCTGGCGGACATCCTCCTCTATCTATTCGGTTTTTCTGCCTGGTGGTGGGTCATCCTGCTGCTGCACCGCGTGCGGGCCGGGTACCGGCGGTTGGCCGCGCAGTTGCGCGTGGCCAATAGCAAACAGCCTGAAGTGCTGCCGCGCGTCCACTGGGAAGAGGGCATCGGCTTCGTCCTGCTGATGGTGGGATCGCTGGGCATGGAAGCCCTGCGCCTGGCCAGCCGCGGCACCCATCTGCCGGGCGCTTCGGAAACGGCCAGCGGCGCCGGCGGGGTCATCGGCCAGATGCTGGCCGGCCTTATCGGCAGCAGCATCGGCTTTACCGGCGCCACACTGGCCTTTCTGGTCATGCTGGCAATCGGACTCAGCCTGTTTTTCTCGTTCTCCTGGTTGGCGGTGGCCGAGCGTGTCGGTTCCTGGCTGGAAGGCCTGGTCCGCAAGATGCGCAATTCCTACACCGCGCGCCAGGATCGCAAGGTCGGCGAAGTCGCCAAGGCCGTGCGCACCGAACAGGTCGTGGCCAAGCAGGAAAAGCTGGTGCACGAGCAGCCGGTGCGTATTGAACCGGCCATCACCGTGGTGCCCAAGTCCGAGCGCGTCGAAAAGGAAAAGCAGCAATCGCTGTTCTTCCCGCCCACGGGCGGCGCCGAAGGTGATCTGCCGGCCATCAGCCTGCTCGATCCGCCCCTGAACAACCAGGAAACCGTCTCGGCCGAGACCATCGAGTTCACCTCCCGCCTGATCGAAAAGAAGCTGGCCGACTTTGGCGTGTCGGTTACCGTGGTCGCGGCGCAGGCCGGTCCGGTCATCACCCGCTACGAAATCGAACCGGCCACCGGCGTGAAGGGCAGCCAGATCGTCAACTTGGCCAAGGATTTGGCACGCGCGCTCAGCCTGGTCAGCATCCGCGTGGTTGAAACGATTCCCGGCAAGAACCTGATGGGGCTGGAACTGCCCAATCCGCGCCGCCAGATGGTGCGCCTGTCCGAGATCCTGGGTTCGCAGACCTACCACGCCAGCCATTCCGTGGTGACCATGGCGCTGGGCAAGGACATCGCCGGCAACCCGGTGGTGGCCGATCTGGCCAAGATGCCTCACCTGCTGGTGGCGGGCACGACCGGTTCGGGCAAGTCCGTCGGGATCAACGCCATGATCCTGTCGCTGCTGTACAAGGCCGACGCCTCGCACACCCGCCTGATCCTGATCGACCCCAAGATGCTCGAAATGAGCGTCTATGAAGGCATCCCCCATCTGCTGGCGCCGGTGGTCACCGACATGCGGCACGCTTCCAACGCGCTGAACTGGTGCGTGGGCGAAATGGAAAAGCGCTATCGACTCATGAGCAAGATGGGCGTGCGCAACCTGGCCGGTTACAACACCAAGATCCGCGACGCGATCAAGCGCGAAGAGCCGATCCCCAATCCGTTCTCGCTGACGCCGGACCAGCCCGAACCCCTGTCGCCGCTGCCGACCATCGTTGTCGTCATCGACGAGCTGGCCGACCTGATGATGGTCGTCGGCAAGAAAATCGAAGAACTCATCGCCCGTCTGGCGCAGAAGGCGCGCGCGGCGGGCATCCACCTCATCCTCGCCACCCAGCGTCCCAGCGTGGACGTGATCACCGGCCTCATCAAGGCCAACATCCCAACCCGCATCGCGTTCCAGGTGTCGTCCAAGATCGACTCGCGCACCATTCTTGACCAGATGGGCGCGGAAACGCTGCTGGGTCAGGGCGACATGCTGTACATGCCGCCAGGCACGGGCCTGCCGGTGCGCGTGCACGGCGCATTCTGCAGCGACGACGAAGTCCATCGCGTGGTCGAGAGCCTGAAGGCGCAGGGCGAGCCCAACTACGTCGAGGGCCTGCTGGAAGGCGGCCTGGACGGCGACGGGGCCGAGGGCGCCAGCAGCGTCACGGGCATTGGCGGCGACGCGGAATCCGACCCGATGTACGACCAGGCCTGCGAAGTCGTGCTCAAGCATCGCCGCGCGTCGATCTCGCTGGTCCAGCGGCACCTGCGCATTGGTTACAACCGTGCGGCCCGGTTACTCGAGCAGATGGAGCAATCGGGTATGGTGTCGGCGATGCAATCCAATGGGAACCGCGAGATCCTGGTTCCCGCAGCTGCCGCCCGAGAGGAAGCATGATGAAGACGTATCAAAGGCTGGCCGCCGTCGCGGTCCTGGGTCTGACGCCGGCGCTGGTTCCGGCCGTGGCGCTGGCCGCCAGCGCGCAGGAGCAATTGCGCGCCTTCGTGACCACGGTCACGTCGGCCACCGGGTCGTTCTCGCAGTACACCGTCAACGATCAGGGCCGGACGCAGCCCGCGCAGACCGGGGTGTTCTCGTTCCAGCGGCCCGGCAAGTTCAAGTGGGCCGTGCAGAAGCCTTATGAGCAGCTCGTCATTTCCGATGGCCGGCAGGTGTTCCAGTTCGACCCCGATCTGGCGCAGGTCACCGAGCGCAAAGTCGACGCCGCCATCGGCACCTCGCCCGCGGCCATTCTCTTTGGCTCGGGATCGCTGGAGCAATCGTTCGATGTCTCTGCGCTGCCTGCCAAGGACGGCGTGGACTGGCTGCGGGCCAAGCCGCGCACGGCCGACGCCGGTTTTTCGCGCGTCGACATCGGCATGAAGAACAACCTGCCCGTGCGGGTGGAACTGCTCGATTCGTTCGGCCAGACCACGCGCGTCGACCTGTCAGGCATCCAGGCCAACCCGCAACTGCCCGCCAAGGAATTCCAATTCACCGCGCCCAAGGGCGTGGATGTGGTGAAGATGTAGCGCGGTGTTGGCGCCAGCCCAATGCAGAATGCCCGGTGGAAACCGGGCATTTTTGTTTTGAATGCCGTGTCTGGCGGCAGCCGTGCAACGAACCCGGTGTCTGACACCCGCGTGAGACGGTCGTCAGCTTGGGCCGGCGTCGCAGGGGTGTCAGACACCTGCCGACCTGCCGCAGCCGTGAATAGAACCCGGTGTCTGACACCCGTGTGAGACGGTCGTCAGCTTGGGCCGGCGTCGCAGGGGTGTCAGACACCTGCCGACCTGCCGCAGTCGTGAATAGAACCCGGTGTCTGACACCCGCGTGAGACGGTCATCAGCTTGGGCCGTCGTCGCAGGGGTGTCAGACACCTGCCGCCCTGCCGCAGCCGCGAATAGAACCCGGTGTCTGACACCTGCCTGCGTGTCAGGGCCGCTTGTACGCCACGCAGTCGACTTCCACTTTCGCGTCAACGACCAGGCTCGACTGCACGCAGGCACGCGCCGGCGGGTTGGCGCCGAAGTATTCCTTGAATACCTTGTTGAACGACGCAAAGTCACGCGCGTCGTCCAGCCAAACGCCGCAGCGCACGACGTGTTCGGGGCCGTAGCCGGCTTCCTGCAGGATCGCCAGCACCTGCTGGATGGCCTTGTGGCTTTGCGCGACGATGCCGCCTTCGATCACTTCGCCGTTGTCCATCGGCACCTGGCCGGAAACATACAGCCAGCCGTCGGCGGCGACGGCGCGGGCGAAGGGCATGTGCGAGCCGCCCTGGCCGGTGCCGCCGGCCACGCCGAAGCGGGTGATGCCGTTGTTGTCGGGAGTGGGGGTAGCGGTCATGAGATGGATCTCCTTGAAGATGTCCGGATGCCGCCGCGGTCAGGCGGCCGAAAGATCGGGGTAAGACGCGCGCAGGTCGCCGCTGCGCGGCAGCCAGCGGCCGGCGCGCTCGCCGGTGGCCTGGCCCTTGCGGTAGGACAGGACGCCGTTGACCCACACCGCCTCGATGCCCGCCGCGGTTTGCACGGGCGCGGCGAAAGTGGCGCTGTCGATGACGGTGTCGGGGTTGAACAGCACCAGATCCGCGTGATAACCCTCGCGCACGAAGCCGCGCTCGGCCAGGCCGAAGCGGGCGGCGGATAGCCCCGTCATCTTGTGCACGGCCTGGGCCAGCGGGAACAGGCCGACGTCCCGGCTGTAATGGCCCAGCACGCGCGGGAAGGCGCCCCACAACCGCGGATGCGGCATCGGATCGTTCGGCAGGCCGTCCGACCCCACCATGGTCAGGCGGTGCGACAGTACGCGGCGCACGTCGTCTTCGTGCATGTTGTGATACACCGCGCCGGCCGGTTGCAGTCGTTGGGCTGCCTCCAGCAGCGTCACGCCCCAGTCGGCCGCAATGGCGGCGAGCTTGCGGCGCGCCTGTTCCGGATGCGGCTCGGACCAGGTGATGTCGATGTCGAATTCGTCCGTGACCTGCTTCAAGTCCAGCGTCGACGAACTGGCGGAATACGGATAACAATCGCAGCCCACGTGCTGCATGCGCCCCGCGTTTTCCAGCGCGAACAGCACCTCTTTCGTGCGGCCCCAGTTGCCGGCGCCCGCGCATTTCAGGTGCGACACCACCACCGGCACGCGTGCGTGCAGGGCGATGTCGAAGGCTTCCTGCATGGCTTCCAGGATGGCGGCAAATTCCGAGCGCAGATGCGTCGTGTACAGCGCGCCGAACTCGTCCAGGGCCTCGGCCAGCAGTTTGACCTCGGCCGTGTCCGCTTCGAACGCGGACGCATAGGCCAGGCCAGTGCTCAGGCCGATCGCGCCGTGCGCCAGCGCGTCGCGCAACTGCTCGCGCATCGCCAACACCTCGTCGCGCGTGGCGGGACGGTCCAACCGGTCCATGTGATTGCTGCGCAGGGCCGTGTGTCCGACCAGCGCGGCCACGTTCACGGCCGGCCGGGCGGCCTCGATGGCGCGGGTGTAGTCGGCAAAGGTGGCATAGCGGAAGTCCTCGCGCTTGCCCAGCAGGTTCATCGGGTCGGGCGGATCGCCGCGCAGCGTCACCGGCGAGGCGCTGATGCCGCAGTTGCCCACGACCACGGTCGTCACGCCCTGCGACAGCTTGGGCAGCATGTCCGGCGTGCGGATGACGGTGGTGTCGTCGTGGGTGTGGACGTCGATGAAGCCGGGGGCCAGCGCCAGGTCGGTGCCGTCGATGATCTGGCGCGCGGGGGCGCCGGGCAGGTCGCCGATGGCGGCAATGCGGCCGCCTTCCAGCGCCACGCTGGCGCGGATTTCCGGGCCGCCGGAGCCGTCCAGGATCCGGACGTTGCCTATGAGGGTGTCGTACATCTTGGTTTCCAGATCAATCGCCCAGCGGCAGGCGGTTCGGCCCGCCGCGGTGCTCGTCCAGCGCCAGCTTGATGCGGCGCAGGCGTTCGCGGTTTTCTTCCTGGTTCAGCATGGCCAGTTCGGTCGACAGCAGGTCGATGGCCAGCATCATCGCGTAGCGCGAGGCGGAGGGCTTGTAAATGAAGTCGGTCTCGTCGGTGCGGATGGGCAGCACCACGTCGGCCAGCTTCGCCAGTTCGGACGAGGCGTCGGTGATGGCGACGATCCTTGCGCGGTATTGCTTCACGATGCGCGCCGCGCCCACGATTTCAGGCGTGAGGCCCGATGCGGACAGCACCAGCACGGCGTCGCGCTCGTCCAGCGTGGCTGCCACCATGCGCAGCAGCACGGCGTCGCTGTAGACGGCAATGGGATAGCCCAGCCGCACCAGGCGCGACTGCACTTCCTGCGCCAGCACCGCCGACGCGCCGCCCATGCCGAAGACGTAGATCATGCGCGCCCCGTCCACGATCGACGCGGCCGCCTCGAAGAGCTGCTCCGTGAATGCGGGCAGGTGCGCGCGCAGCGTGCTTTCGATGTCGGCGTAGATGCGGGCGTAAAACGTGCTTTCCTCGGCCGGGGCGCTGGGATCCAGGAAGCGGCTGCCCACCGTGCTGGCCTGCGCCAGCTTCATTTTCAGGTCACGCGTGTCGTCGCAGCCGACCGTGCGCGCAAAGCGCGAGATGGTGGCGATGCTGACGCCGGCCTTGGCGGCAAGCTGGTCCACGGTGGCGCTTGCGCTCCAGATGATGTCGTCCAGAATGGCGTCGGCCACCTTGCGCTCGGTCACGCTCAATGCGTCCCGCCGACTGCGTATCTGGAAGACGATGTCGCGGATGATGTTCATGTGTGATTCCTGGATCAATTCGGGCGGGCTCAGGCCGCGAGCGCGGGATCGTCGAGGCGGATGCAGGACACGTAGTGGTCCGCGCTGACGCTGACGGCCGGCGGCACGGCCGCAGCACAGGCGTCGATGGCGTGTGGGCAGCGCGTGCGGAACACGCAGCCGGAAGGCGGGTTCACCGGGCTCGGGATATCGCCCTTCAGGAGGATACGCGAACGCGGCGCGCGCGGATCCGGCACGGGCGCGGCGGACAGCAGCGCGCGCGTGTAGGGATGGCGGGGGCGGGCGTAGACCTCGCTGGTAGGCCCGCGCTCCATGACGCGGCCCAGATACATCACCACCACGTCGTCGCACAAGTAATCCACCACGGCCAGGTCGTGCGCCACGAACAGCATGGTCAGGCCCAGGTCGCGCTGCAGGTCCTGCAGCAGGTTCAGCACCTGCGCCTGCACCGACACGTCCAGCGCGGACACCGGCTCGTCGGCCACGATGAAATCCGGCTCCACTGCCAGCGCGCGCGCAATGCCGATGCGCTGGCGCTGGCCGCCGGAGAACTCATGCGGGTAGCGGCGGCTGTGATCCGCGTTCAGGCCCACGCGCTCAAGCAGTTCGCCGATCCGCTCGGCGCGGCGGTTCTGCGCCAGCTTGTGCGTGTCCAGCGCCTCGCCCAGGATCTCGGCCACCGTCATGCGCGGATTCAGGCTGGCGTACGGGTCCTGAAACACGATCTGCATGCGGCGGCGCCACGGCAGCATCTGCTTCTCGTTGAGCGTGGTGATGTCCTGTCCGTCGAACACGATGCGGCCGGCAGTGGGGGCGAACAGGCGCAGCAGCGCGCGCCCGGTCGTGGTCTTGCCGGAACCGGATTCGCCCACCAGGCCGACGATGGTGTTGCGCGGCACGTCGAAGCTCACGCCGTCCACCGCGCGCACGACGGGGGCGTTGCGCGCTTGCGAGGTCGGAAAGTGGACCTTCAGGTCATCGATGCGCACCAGCGGTTCGGCGGCGCGGGGAGTCGGAATGCTCGTCATATCTGATTCACCTTGATGCAGCGGGCGCGGTGTTCGGTCTGCACCGTCACCAGGTCGGGCACGCCGGCGCGGCAGTCGTCCGCGGCCAGCGGGCAGCGCGGCGCGAACGTGCAGCCGGGCGGCAGCGACAGGACGCTGGGCACGTTGCCCGGAATGGCGCGAAGACGTTCGCCCGACGCCAGCAGCGCGGCCGTCGGCAGACAGGACAGCAGGCCGCGCGTGTAGGGATGCGTGGGCTTTTCGAACAGGTCGTAGACGCCGGCGTCCTCGACCACGCGGCCGGCATACATCACGGCCACGCGATGCGCGATCTCGGCCACCACGCCCAGGTTGTGCGTGATGAAGAGGATGCTCATGTTCATCTCGGCCTGCAGGCGGCGCAGCAGGTCCAGGATCTGCGCCTGCACCGTCACGTCGAGCGCCGTGGTGGGTTCGTCGGCGATCAGCACCGCGGGGTTGCATGCCAGCGCCAGCGCGATCATCACGCGCTGCCGCATGCCGCCCGACATCTGGTGCGGGTATTCGTTGACGCGGCGATCGGCCGCCGGTATCTCCACGCGCTCCAGCATCTCGCGGGCGCGCTTCAATGCCGCGGCGCGCGAGCCGCCTTCGTGCTGCAGCACCGCCTCGGCGATCTGGTCGCCCACGGTGTACAGCGGGTTCAGGCTGGTCATGGGCTCCTGGAAGATCATCGCGATCTCGGCGCCTCGGATGCGTTGCAGTGTGGCGGGCGTCGCGTGCGCCAGGTCGTGCTGGACGCCCTGGCGGTCGCGGAACAGGATTTTGCCGGCCTCGATGCGGCCCGCCGGCTTGGGCAGCAGGCCCATGATGGACAGGCTGGTCACGGACTTGCCGGAACCGGATTCGCCGACGATGGCCAGCGTTTCGCCGCGGGCCAGGTCGAAGGTGACGCCGTCCACCGACTTGGCGATGCCGTCGCGGCTGTGGAACCAGGTTTTCAGGCCTTCCACCGACAGCACGATGTCTCGGGTGCTTGCGGTCATGTTTACAGCTCCTTGCGCAGGCGCGGATCGAGAACGTCGCGCAGGCCGTCGCCCACCAGTTGCAGCGACAGCACGGACAGCACGATGGCGATGCCGGGAAAGATCATGATCCAGTCCGCCGAGCCCATGTATTGCTGGCCGGCGTTGATCATGGTGCCCCAGGTCGGAATGTCGGGCGACACGCCCACGCCCAGGAACGACAGGCCCGCCTCGGCCAGGATTGCGTACGCGAAGATGAAGGTGCCCTGCACCAGAATGGGCGACACCAGGTTGCGCAGCACGTGCACGGTGACGATGCGCCACGTGGGCACGCCCAGCGCGCGGGCGGCCTCCACGAAGGGCAGCTCGCGGATCACCAGCGTCGAGGCCCGCACGATGCGTGCCAGGCGCGGCGTGTACACGATGCCCAGCGCAATCACCACGTTGACCAGCGACGGCCCCAGCGCGGCCACCAGCGAGATCGCCAGCAGGATGTCCGGGAACGCCATCATCGCGTCGATCAACCGCGACACGAACTTGTCGGCGGTGCGGAAGAACCCGGCGATCAGCCCCAGCGCAATGCCCAGCACGCTGGACAGGATGACGACGGAAAAGCCCACCATCAGCGACAGCCGTCCGCCGTGGATGACGCGGCTGAAAACGTCGCGGCCGAAGTCGTCGGTGCCGAACCAGTGCGCGGCGCCCGGCGCCTTCAGACGGTTCATGATGGACAGCTTGAACGGATCGTAAGGGCTGATCCACGGCGCCAGCAGCGCGGCGGCCGCCAGCACCACGATCACGATGAGGCTGATCAGCACCGTCTTGCGCGACACCAGCAGGCGCAGGACCTGCCAGCGGTCCGAGCCGGGATTCATGGAAGTTGCAGTCGTCATGTCGATGGCTCAGTAACGCACGCGGGGGTCGACCACGAGATACAGCAGGTCGATGAACAGATTGATCAGCACGTAGATGGCCGCGATGATCAGCAGCGCGCCCTGGATGACGGGATAATCCCGCCGCAGCACGGCCGACACCACCAGGCTGCCCACGCCGGGCAGGCCGAACACGGTCTCGGTCACAACCGCGCCGCTGATGAGCAGCGCCGTGGTCAAGCCCAGCACCGTCAAAATCGGGATCAACGCGTTGCGCACCGCGTGCTTCAGGATGACCTTGCGTTCCGGCAGGCCCTTGGCGCGCGCCGTGCGCACGTAGTCGTCGCGCAGAACGTCCAGCATGCTGGCGCGAATGAAGCGGGTAATCAGCGCCGAATTGACCAGTCCCAGCACGACCGCAGGCAGGATCAAGTGCGACAGGCGCGTGGCGAGCGAGGCGTCCGGCCCGCCATAGCCGGCCACCGGCAGCCAGCCCAGCTTCACGGAGAACACCTGCATCAGCAGCAGCCCCAGCCAGAAGCTCGGCACGCTGGAGGTGAACATCGAAAACGAAAGCACCGACTGGTCCAGCGTCGTGCCGCGCTTGACCGCCGACAGAATCCCCACCGGCAGCGCGATGGCGCTGGCAATCAGCAGCGACATCAGCGTCAGCAGGATAGTCGGTTCAGCGCGGTCGGCCAGCGCCGACAGCACCGGCTTGTTCATGAAAATGGACTGGCCCAGATCGCCCTGCACAAGCTTGCCCAGCCACGACACGTACTGCATCGCCACAGGCTGGTCCAGCCCGAGCTGCGCGCGCAGGGCGGCGATGTCCTGCTGGCTGGCCTGCGGTCCGAGCATCACGGCGGCCGGGTCGCCGGGCGTGAGGCGGATGATCACGAACACGATGGTCGCGACGATGAACATCACGGCCACCAGCCCGACCAGCCGATTCAAGAGATAACGCAACACGGTGACATCCTAGAAATCATTGCGTGGGCGCGAGCAATCGCGCGCGCAGGTCCGCGGCGGCGGGCGGCAGCGGCCGCCCGCCGGGCAGGGGCTTACTTGGGCGCCTTCCAGGCATTCCAGAAGTATGGCCACGGCACCGCCTGTGTGCCTTGCAGCGCGGGCGAGCGCGCGGCTTGCGCGTTGAAGTCGCCCACCTTGATGAACGGCACCTCGTCATACACGGCCTGCTGCACGTCGGCCCAGCGCTTGACACGCTCTTCCTGTGAGCCGGCCTGATTGAAGGCGTCCAGCACCTGATTGCGGCGCGGCGTGTCCCACCAGCCCGGCGCGTCCTTGGACGGGAAGTCGATCAGCGCGGGTTCGGGCAGGAAGGGGCTGTGGGTAATGAAGATGTCCCACACGGCCGGATCCTGGCGGCGCTGCGTCAGCGTGGCCCAGTCCACGACCTGCATGTCCACCGTGAAGCCCGCGGCCTTCAGGTATTCGGCGGCGACCAGCGCCATCTTGTAGTGGAACTCGTACTGCTGGCTGGTCAGGATGCGGATCTTGCGGTCCTGCACGTTGGCGCCGTCCACCAGCTTCTTGGCCGCCGCGGCGTCGCCCTTGTTGTAGACCTTGCCGCCCAGCGACGTGGCCCACGGGAAGCCTTCCGGATACAGGTCGCCGTTGAGCTTGTAGAAGTTCTTGTCGCCGAACGCCGCGAACAGCATGTCTTCTTCGTTCAGGGCCAGCTGCACCGCCTGGCGCACGGCCTGGTTCGACATGATGCCCTGCTTGGTGTTGAGCACCAGGCGCGGCCAGCCGAAGGGCTTGAGCATGACGGGATCCGAGCGGCCGTTCTTCAGCTTGGCCAGCGACTCCACGGGCAGCGAATCCACATAGTCGAACTGGCCTGCCACCGCGCTTTCCACGCGGGTGTTGGCATTGCTGACCGGCACGAAGCGGATTTCGTCCAGGTATTGCTTGCGCGCGCCGCCGTAGCCGTTGGGCTCACCTTCGCGCTGCTTGTAGCCCTCAAAGCGGACAAGCTGCACGTACTGGTCGGGCACCCGGGCCTTGAGTTGATAGGGGCCGGTGCCGACGAATTCGGTCAGGGCCGGCGCAATCTTGCCCTTGGGCATGACGACAGCGGCGCTGTTGTTCATGGCCAGCAGCGCGGTCAGCGGCGCGTACGGCTGCTTGAGCGTGATGCGGATCGTGTTGGCGTCCGGGGCCTCGATGCCACTGATGATCTTGGCGGCCATCTTGCCGCGCGTGGCGGTCTCGGTCCAGCGCTTCAGGGACGCCAGCACGTCGGACGAATCCATCTTCGAGCCGTCATGGAACGTGATGCCCTGGCGCAGCGGAATCGTGTAGACCAGGCCGTCGGCCGACACTTCCGGCATCTTGTCGGCCAAGAGCGGCGTCAGGTTCCACTTGGCGTCAAAGGTGTACAGCGTCTCGAAGAAATGCTGGGTCAGGATGCCCACCAAGTCCGCGGTGCTGGTCATCGGGTCCAGCGTCGGCGGCTCGCCGATGGTGGCGACAGAAATCGTGCCTCCCTTGACCGGCGTGGCACAGAGGGCGGGGGTCGACAAAGCGGTCAAGCCAATTGCGCCGGCCGCGAGCAGGCTCTTCAGCCCACCGCCTCGCCGGGAGGTACGGAAGTTCATGATTCTCTCTCCAGAGGAACAGAAACAGGTTGTCGCGTGAAATCGGATGAGCGCCGGGTGCCCGGATGCTGCGGTCCCCGTCGGGCCTGGCGCGGTGCCGCGGGCAGGGGGACTAGAAGAAGGTTTCGGCCACGCCGGTGACGCCGTAGTGCTCATTCACCAGCAGTACCTGACGCCATTTGTCGAACGTCAGGCAGGGATGCGAAATATCGAAGGCGATCATGTCGCCGACCTGGATGTCGTCGCCGTCGCCCACCTGCATGAACGCGTGCTGATCCATCATGGCGGACAGCTTCCAGTGGGACGGCGCGGCGCCAGGCTGCACCGAACCGGGCCGGTACAGCAGGGCGGGAGTGGGCAGGCCCGCGTCAAAGGCCGCGTCGCGCTTGCCCAGGGCGATGATGGCGCGGCCTGGTTCGGGCAGCGACTGCACGTAGGCCCAGACCTGCAAGGCGGGCTGCAGGCCAGGCTCCATCTTGCGCGCCACCGGGTTCTGCGCATTGATGCGCTCGGCCGCGGTGCGGTAGATGCCCACGTCGTGCGACAGGTAGCAGCCCGGACGCAGCACCACTTCCAGGGGGCTGCCGATATCCAGTTGCGAGAATTCCTCGGCCACGACGTCGAACCAGGCCGAACCGGCGCCTGAGATGATGGCTGGACCGTTCTTGCGCAGACGGCCGGCGGCGGCCAGGCCGCGCAGCGCATCCGTGGCGCGGCGCAGGAACGCGCGGATGGCGCCTTCTTCCTGCAGCACGCCTTCGTAGACCTCGATGCCGGCCAGCGCCAGGCCGGGCCAGCGGGCGATCTCGTCGGCCACTGCCTGCAACTGCGCGTCGTCGCGCACGCCGGTGCGTCCGCCGGCCGGACCCAGTTCGATCAGTACGGGCAGCACCTTGCCCTCGTCGCCGAAGAACTTGCCCAGTTGTGCGGCGTTGGCGGCGGAGTCCACGATGCAGAAGAATGTGAAAGCGGGGTCTTGCAGCAGACGCGCGATGATCGCCATGTTGGCGCGGCCTACGAGCTGGTTGGCCATCAGCACCCGGCGCACGCCGTGCTGGTAGGCCGCCAGGACCTGCGGCGCGGTGGCCAGGGTGATGCCCCAGGCGCCATTGTCGATCTGGCGCTTGAACAGCGCAGGGCTCATCGTCGTCTTGCCATGCGGCGCCAGCTTGACGTGATAGGCCTCCATGAACTGCTGCATCCACTGCAGGTTGTGGCGCACGCGCGCTTCGTACAGCACGGCCACGGGCAGGCTCACGTCTTCGTTCAGCAGATTCCAGTTGAGCGCCGCCACGTCGGCGGTGGTACAGGACTCGGGAAACGCGCCCAGGCCTTTGCCATTCACGTCCAGCGGCGCTGCGGGGGAGGAGGAGTTGGTCATGAGAGCGGCCTGTTTTGGAAAATATTTACGTCAAATCTATTTTTTTTCATTATCGTGAAAGAAATTTACAAGCGGGAGCTAGGAGTTTCCCGTAGCCCGGGCCGCGCCGACGGTGGGAAAATAGGTCCATGCTGCGCGCCCCACAGGGCGCGCCCGTGCTTCGACAAAGGAAAAGCCATGCTGAAAGTCGCCCTGGGCCAGTTCGCCGTCAGCCGCGTATGGGAAGAAAACGCGCAGGTCTGCATCGATCTGATGGAACGCGCCCGCGCCGGCGGGGCCGGCCTGCTGGTCCTGCCCGAGGGCATCCTGGCCCGCGACATCACCGATCCGCAGATCGTGCTCAAGGCCGCGCAGCCGCTGGACGGCCCCTTCATTACCCAACTGCTCGAGGCCAGCCGCGGTTCGGACCTGGCCACGATGATGTGCGTCCACGTGCCGACGGGCGAGGGCCGGGTGTGGAACACGCTGGTCACGATCCGCGACGGCCAGATCCTGTCGCAGTACCGCAAGCTGCACCTGTACGACGCCTTCACCATGAAGGAATCCACCAATGTCACCGCCGGCACCGACATCCCGCCGTTGCTGGATATCGCCGGCCTGCGCGTGGGCCTCATGACCTGCTACGACGTGCGCTTTCCCGAACTGGCCCGCCGCCTGGCGCTGGACGGCGCCGACCTGCTGGTGCTGCCAGCCGCCTGGGTGCGCGGTCCGCTCAAGGAAATGCACTGGGAAGTCCTGGTGACCGCGCGAGCGCTTGAAAACACCTGCTACGTCGCGGCCACCGGCGAATGCGGCGAACGCAATATCGGGTGCAGCATGGTCGTGGATCCGCTGGGCGTCGTCACGGCGCGGGCCGGCGAAGCGCCCGCGCTGGTCTTTGCCGATATCGACCCCGAACGGCTGGCTCATGCGCGCAAGGTCCTGCCCGTGCTGGCGAACCGCCGGTTCGGCTCGCCCGAACTGGCGTAGGCTTGGCGCGTTGCTGCCTCGCGGGGCGGCAGGCAGGCAAGGGGGCCGGGCATGGTGTAATGCAGGCTTGAAATCCTTGCTGTATTCCTTCATCTGCTGCCAATGAGCAACGATCTCTTCGCGGCCGATCCTGCGCATCGGCCATACGTTCCCCTGGCCGAACGCCTGCGTCCCCGCACCCTGGCCGACGTGGTCGGCCAGTCGCACCTGCTGGGACCCGACAAGCCGCTGCGCGTCGCCTTCGAATCCGGCCGTCCGCACTCCATGATTTTCTGGGGGCCGCCGGGCGTGGGCAAGACCACGCTGGCGCGCTTGATGGCCGACGGCTTCGATGCGCAGTTCATCGCCATCTCGGCCGTGCTGGGCGGCGTGAAGGACATTCGCGACGCCGTGACGGTGGCGCAGATCGCGCAAGGCCAAGGGCGCCGCACGATCCTGTTCGTCGACGAGGTCCACCGTTTCAACAAGGCGCAGCAGGATGCCTTCCTGCCCTATGTCGAAAGCGGGCTGTTCACGTTCATTGGCGCGACCACCGAGAATCCCTCGTTCGAGGTCAATTCCGCCTTGCTGTCGCGGGCGCGCGTGTACGTGTTGCAGTCGCTGACGGCCGAAGAGCTGCAGCAGCTGGTCGACCGCGCCGTGCAGGCGCTCAACGAAGGCCAAGACGATGGCGCGGCCATCCGCATCGAGCCCGACGCGCGCGAGCAGCTTGCCGCCTGGGCCGATGGCGATGCGCGCCGGCTGATCAGCGCGGTGGAAGTCGTGGCTGAATCGGCACAGTCCGCCGGACGCGATACGGTGGATGCCGCCTGGCTGGAAATTTCCCTGTCGCAGAACCTGCGGCGCTTCGACAAGGGCGGCGACGCCTTCTACGACCAGATCAGCGCGCTGCACAAGTCGGTGCGCGGCTCCAACCCGGATGCCGCGCTCTACTGGTTCTGCCGCATGATCGACGGCGGCGCCGATCCCAAGTACCTGTCGCGGCGGCTCGTGCGCATGGCGGTGGAAGACATCGGCCTGGCCGACCCGCGCGCCACGGACCTGGCCGTGAATGGCGCCGACATCTACGAACGCCTCGGCTCCCCTGAAGGCGAACTCGCGCTGGCACAGGCGGTGGTCTACATGGCGTGCGCCGCCAAGTCCAACGCCGTCTACAACGCATACAACCAGGCGCGCAAGTTCGCGGCGGAGCACGGCAGCGCGCCGGTGCCCACCCACCTGCGCAACGCGCCGACCAAACTGATGAAACAGCTGGGCCACGGCAAGGCGTACCGCTACGCCCACGACGAGCCCCACGGCTACGCCGCGGGCGAGCAATATTTCCCTGATGGACTCAAGCCTTCCTTCTATCGGCCGACCGATCGCGGCCTGGAGGCTAAAATCCAGCAGAAGCTGGCATTCCTGCGCGAGCTGGACGCGCAGGAACGCGCCAAGAACCGGTGACGGGCAAGCCCCGCCGCCATTTTTTGCAACCTCACCGACCTCACCATGCTAGACCCGATACTGCTGCGTAAAGACCTGCAAACCGTCGTAGACCGCCTCAAGACCCGCGGCGTCGCCTTCGACACGGAACGGTTCAACGACCTGGAGTCTCGCCGCAAGGCCGTCCAGACCGAGACCGAGTCCCTGCAAGCCCGCCGCAATGCGCTGGCCAAGCAGATTGGCCAACTGAAGGCCAAGGGCGAGGACGCCAGCGCCGTCATGGCGGAATCGCAAGCCGTGCCCGAGCGCCTGAAGCAGCTCGAGGAAGAGCTGGCCGCCCTGCAGCAGCCGCTCAACGACTTGCTGATGTCGGTGCCGAACCTGCCGCACGCCAGCGTGCCGCTGGGCGAGTCCGCCGACGACAACGTCGAGGTCCGCCGCTGGCTGCCCGGCGAAGCCGGCGCCGACGGCAACCCGCCCGCGCTGGGCTTCGAGGCCCGCGACCACGTGGCGCTGGGCGAACCGCTGGGCCTGGACTTCGACATGGCCGCCAAGCTGTCGGGCGCGCGCTTTTCGTTCATGCGCGGCCCCATCGCCCGCCTGCACCGCGCGCTGGCCCAGTTCATGCTGGACCTGCAAACCGGCACGCACGGCTATACCGAGTGCTACACCCCCTACATAGTCAACGCGTCGACGCTGTACGGCACCGGCCAGCTGCCCAAGTTCAAGGACGACATGTTCGCGGTCTCCAAGGGCGGCGACGACGATCCCAAGGTTGACGACCAGGGCAAGCCGTACGTGCGTGAAGACCAATACCTGATCTCCACGTCGGAAATCACGCTGACCAGCGTGGCCAGCGGCGCGATCCAGGCCGCCGCCGACCTGCCGCTCAAGCTCACCGCCCACACGCCGTGCTTCCGCTCTGAAGCTGGCAGCGGCGGCCGCGACACCCGCGGCATGATCCGCCAACACCAGTTCGACAAGGTCGAAATGGTGCAGATCACGCAGCCGGACCAGTCGTACGAGGCCCTCGAGGAAATGGTCGGCCACGCCGAACGCGTGCTGCAATTGCTGAACCTGCCGTACCGCGTCGTGCTGCTGTGCACGGGCGACATGGGCTTCGGTTCGGCCAAGACCTATGACCTGGAAGTCTGGCTGCCGGCGCAAAACACCTGGCGCGAGATCTCGTCGGTGTCCAACTGCGAAACCTTCCAGGCTCGTCGCATGCAGGCGCGTTTCCGCAATGCCCAGGGCAAGCCGGAATATGTGCACACGCTGAACGGTTCGGGATTGGCCGTGGGCCGGGCGCTGGTCGCCGTGCTTGAAAACCACCAACAGGCCGACGGCAGCGTGCTGATTCCTGAGGCGCTGCAGCCTTACATGGGCGGTATTACAGTACTCAAACCCTGATATTCACCCCGCGTCCATCGGCCATATGGCGGATAAAAAGACGGAGCCTTCGGGCTCCGTTTTTTTTTATCATTGCCGACATATTCCTGTCGCTTTGGAACGCTATCTTGCTCGCGTGAGTGCTTGATTTTTGATGTGAGCAATTGTGTATTTGGCATAAAAGGGCCGGATAGTTACGGCACAATACACCGGCGTTCGACACGCGTCATTCACTTATATAACAAGGAGTTGTCCATGACTTCAAGAATGATTGGAGATTTTCGTGTGAGATGCTCTGTGGCAAAGGAAGACGAACAGGGCTATCGGGTGCAGATATGGACCCGCCGCGTTGGCGGTACCGCACCGGAAAAATGCTGGACCGTGCCGGGACAGCCGCCCTTCGCGGAATTGCACGAAGCAGAACAGGAAAGCCGTCATCTGTTCCAGGGCATTAATGGTGTGCGTTTCAACGGTGAACCGGAGTTTGCTCATGCGTCCGCATAATGGTTGGTGGCGGGCGTCCAGTGCGCCGCGCCGCTGGATTGATCTCGTTCAGGAATCGCCGCGTTGGGCCGATGACAAGGCCAAACCGGTATCGCAACAACCGGCCTCACTGGCCGCCAAACCTGTGCAGGCACCCGCTGCCTGACAGGGCATCGCGCGGGGCACCGGACATTGCCTCGACGAAATAAAAGGCCACTCGCTAGAGTGGCCTTTGCTTTTGCCGCAAGGTGGAATCAGTGACGGCCGTGACCGTGTCCATGGCCGTGGCCGCGGTAATAGCCGTGGCCGTGCCGGGGGCCGCGCCACTCGCGGCGATCGTAATACCGGCCGCCACCGTAATACACCGGCCCCGGGTAAACCACCGGCGGCGCCACATACACAGGCGGCGGACGGTAATACACCGGCGGGGGCGGGGCCACGTAGACGGGCGCCGGGGCCACATAGACGGGCGCGGGGTAGACGACGCCAGGCACGCCGATGGAGATGCCGACGTCCACGCGCGCCAGGGCTACGCTCGAGATCATCAAGCCTGCGGCGCCAAGACCTGCAATAAGCCATTTTTTCATTTTGCACCTGCCCGCTGCGAGCCGCAGCAAAGTTGAGTATTCGTTGACGCCATTTTCGGCGGTTTCCGCCAGCTATTCGTAAGCATGGCGACCGCAATGGCGACAATCCGCAACTGCCCCCATTTAAAATCTCGGGCATATGCTGCACTGCGGCAGCGGGCGTCCGCTCTGACGGATTTCGTGTTGAAGTCGATTGAAATAGGCTGGAATCAGCTGAATCCGAACGCCGCCGTTACACCTGGACACCATCTCTGGAGGCCGGCGGCGAGGAATGTTGCTGCGGCACGCCAGGCGCCTAATAGTCCGACTTGTTGTAAGGGGTGGTCTGGCGGTATTCCACGACCCACACCCACGGGTTGGCCGCCCACGCATGAGAGCCATACCGTTCGCACCACATCAGCGCGAACGCCGTTTGCAGAGGCACGCCCGGCAATAGCGCAGAACTCTGATAAAGCGATTGCGTGCCTTCGGCGCGCGCGTCGGCCTCGGTCAGGCTCTGTAGCCGTTGGATGCGTACGCCCACGACGACGGCGCTTGCAAAAGGCGCGCCCGCTTCATCAGCCAGGATGATGGTCTCGCCCGATTTGCCATACGGGCATCTGACCCAGCTCGAGGTCTTGCGCAATTCGGAAGGGTTATCGGGTGACGGTCCCATGGCCACCCATCTTCCGGAATCCGCAGCGTCCGCATACCAGACCGTGGTGAACTTGGACGGCTGCGGCTTGAGGATGCGCCGGCTCTGCACCTTGGCTCCATCCAGAATGGCTTGCTTGAGCGGTTCGCTGAATTGAAGTAACTGCCGTTTCATGTGCTAGCTGTATCCCTCGCGATGAACGCTTGCGCGCTTATTGCTGTTACGGCCGGGGCCGGCACGTGCCACCTGCTCGAAACGTACTCAATCTCTGTCCGGAGTATGACGTGTCACGACTTACCTGTCAGGAGGGCGCTTCATTTCTGTTGTCTTTTTGAAAACGGCGAGGCGTTATTTGTATACTCGACGCATGACTACCGACCTCCACAATCTCAAGCCCGGTTACTACTGGTACACCATGGCCAACGACCCGCTGGCCGTCATCCATATTCATGAAGACGGCGGCGCCACGCTCATGGGCACGGACTATCGCATCGGCGCCGAAGGCGTCGCCGACATGGTCCGGCAAGGCGAGCGCTTCTTCTGGATCGAGCCGCCTCAAGTCTGAGATGGCGGATCTGCTCCTCAAGAACGTTCGCACGGCAAAAGGCGAGGGCGTTGACGTTCTGGTGCGCGGCGGCCGCATCCTGCGGATCGGACCGGGGCTCGATGCCGATCCCGGCATAGCCGTCGAAGACGGCGGCGGCGCCTTGCTGCTGCCCGCCCTCATCGAGGGCCATACCCATCTGGACAAGACGACCTGGGGTTCCGCCTGGTACGTGAACCAGGTCGGACCGTCCCTGACCGATCGCATCGACAACGAACGCAACTGGCGCGCCGCCACCGGACACGACGCCGCCAGCCACGCGCACGCATTGGCCCTCGCATTCCTGCGTGCTGGCACGACGCGGATCCGCACCCATGTCGACGTCGACACCGACGCCGGGTTGAAACACCTGGAAGGCGTGCATGCCACGCGGCAGGCGCTGGCCGGCCGCGTCGAAATCCAGACGGTGGCCTTTCCGCAATCGGGCCTGCTGGCGCGTGCCGGCACGGCCGAGCTGCTGGACCAGGCACTTGCCGGCGGGGCAGACGTGCTGGGCGGGCTGGATCCGTCCGCCATCGACCGCGATCCCGTGACATCCCTGGATGTGCTGTTCGGCCTGGCCGACAAGCATGGCAAGCCCGTGGACATTCATCTGCACGAGCCCGGCGAACTGGGCGCCTTCACGCTCGAATTGATCCTTGATCGGGTGCAGGCGCTGGACATGAAAGGCAAGGTCGTGATCAGCCACGCCTTCTGTCTGGGCGCCCTCGACGCCGCGCGTCTGAACGGGTTGCTGCGGCGGTTGGCGTTGCTTGACGTGGCCCTGTTGACCACCGCGCCGGCGTCGCGGCCGGTGCCTGCGGTGCGCGCCTGCCGCGAGGCAGCCGTGACGCTGTTTGGCGGCAACGACGGCATCCGGGACACCTGGACGCCGTACGGCAGTCCCGACATGCTGGAACGCGCCGCGCTGATCGGGCTGCGCAACGATCTGCGCCGCGACGACGAGATCGAGTGGGCGTTTGAATGCGTGACCCGCGCCGCCGCCCGTGCGTGCGGGTTTGCGGATTACGGTCTGGTCCCGGGCGCCCGCGCCGATCTGGTGCTGGCCGATGCGAGCTGTGTCGCCCAAGCCGTGGTGCAGCGCACGCCCCGGCGCCTGGTGGTGTCCAGCGGCGTGGTCGTGGCGCGCAACGGCGAAGACGCCATCGCCTAGCGGGCGCGCGGCACGGCCGCGGCACCCAGGCCGAGTTGCGACTCGGCCAATTCCACGAAGGCCCGCATCAATTCCGATCGCACGCCTGACCGCAGCCAGATCGCGCCCACGGTTCTGACCGGACAAGGCTCGGGCAGCGGCCAGCGTTTGACGTGCGCGGGCGGCGTGCCCGTGCTGGCCCAATCGGGCAGCAGCGCGACGCCCAATCCTTCGGCGACCAGTTTGGCAATGGATTCGATGCCGTCCAGTTCAAAGCGGACGCGCGGACGCAGGCTGCGCGCGCGCAGGTAGTCGTCCGCCATCTTGCCGCCCACCACGCTGCGGTCGTAGCAGATGTACGGTTCCTGGGCGATAACGGCCAAGGGGTCGTCGACCTTCATGTCGGCCGGTGTGACCAGCACCAGGGGTTCGTGCCGCAGGTCGCGCCACGCGCAGGTCTTGGGAATGGGAAACAGCGGATGCACCAGCAGCGCGCCGTCCAGTTCGCCGGACAGCACTTTGCTGTACAGCAGCGTGGTTGGCGCGGGTTCTATATAGATCTCGATGCCTGGGTGCCGCGCCACCCAGGTGCGGAGCACCGGCGGCATGATGCCGGTCAGGGCGGTGGGCGTTGCGCCCAGCCGCAATGGGCCCGCTGGCAGGTCCGTGTCCGAGGCGGCCGAGCGCAGGTCGCGCACGTCGCGCAGGATGGCGCGCGCGCGTTCCAGGATGCGCACGCCGGCGGGGGTGGGCTTGACGGTGCGGCCCGAGCGCGCAATCAGTGCGCTGCCCACGTCCGCTTCCAGCGCGCGCAGCCGCTGCTGCACCGTGGCCGGTGTCAGCCCCTGATGCCGGGCAGCCTGGGCGATGGAACCGAGTTCCACCACATGCACATATGTTTGTAGAAAGCGCGAATCCAAAGCGGTGAGCTCTACTCGGAAAATGGTTTTTCCATATTCTAAAGATGCATGAAGATAATTGTTGTTTTCTTTGGGGGCGGGAAGAATAGGGTCTTTCACTGCTACGAAGGAGCCACCCGTGCCCATCATTGAATCCATAGACGTATGCGCCGCGGCGGTGCCTCTGGATAAAGTCACCTCGTTTTCCAACCGCACCGTGTCCACCCGCCACTACGGCCTGGTCAAGGTGCGTTCCACCGATGGCGTCGAGGGCATCGGCTTCTGCTACGTCGGCAGCGCCGGCGGCGCGATCTTCGAGGCCGCCGTCCAAACCCTCTT
Source organism: Achromobacter sp. 1012554356 (assembly GCF_059760815.1). Lineage (NCBI taxonomy): Bacteria > Pseudomonadati > Pseudomonadota > Betaproteobacteria > Burkholderiales > Alcaligenaceae > Achromobacter > Achromobacter sp. 1012554356. The sequence continues at coordinate 52,734 of NZ_JCBANC010000045.1, forward strand.
GGGCCCCGTGCTGCTCGGCAAGGACTCGCACGCGGTCGAAGGGCTGTGGCAGTCCATGTATCAGGAAGCGCTGCTGCAGGGCCGCCAAGGCACGGTGATGCGCGCGTTGAGCGCGCTGGACATCGCGCTGTGGGACCTGAACGCCAAGACCGCGGGCCTGCCGCTGCACAAGTTCCTGGGCGCGGTCGAACTGGAATCCGTGCCGGCCTACGCCAGCGGCGGCTATTACCTCGATGGCAAGACCCCGCAGCATCTGGGCGAGGAAATGGCCAGCTACGTGGCCAAAGGGTTTGGCGCGGTCAAGATGAAGACAGGCCGCCTGTCGCCGCGCGAGGAAGAAGCACGCCTGAAGGCCGCGCGCGAAGCCGTGGGCCCGGACGTCGAGCTGATGATGGACTGCAATAACGCCTGGCAGGACGTCACGCAGGCCATGCAGTACATCCGCCGCTTCGAACAATACGAGCCGTACTTCATCGAAGAACCGTTCAGTCCGGACGACATCGACAGCCACGCCAAACTGGCGCGCCTGACCCACCTGCCGATTGCCACCGCCGAGATCGGCTACGGCCGCTGGTATCACAAGGAACTGCTGGACAAGGGTGCGGCGGGCATCCTGCAGACGGACGCGGCCGTGTGTGGCGGCATCACCGAGTGGAAGCGCATCGCCGCCACGGCCGCCAGCTACGGCGTGGTCGTGTGCCCGCACTGGTTCCACGACGTGCATGCGCCGCTGGTCGCGGCCACGCCCAATGCGCGCTATGTCGAGTTCTTCTGGGATGACCAGGTTCTGAACTTCCGCAAGCTGGTCGACCGCCAACTGACCCACAAGCAGGGCCGCGTGATCCTGCATCAGGAGCCGGGGCTGGGGTTCGGCTTTGACGAGCGCATGGTTGAACGCTTCGGCAAGTGGACGCGCGTCGCCCGCTAGGCCCGTCGCCCGGCGCCGCGCGCAAAGGTCGCGTGCCGTGCACATGCGGCAGCGGCGCCGGTTCATGCAGGCGTAGTACCGAAGGTCCGCATCGAGGCCGCGTCAGATGGCCGGATGCAACAGAGGCAGGCAGTTCCACATAACCAGTTGCCGGCCTTTGGACCGGCGCGCGAGGAGACAACAATGCAACGTAGGCAATTCATGACCGGCGCCGCGGCGCTCGGGGCGGCCCTTGTGCTGCCGTCGGCGGCGCGGGCGCAGGACATGCCGTCCGGGCCGGTGAAGATCGTGGTGGGGTTTCCCGCGGGCGGCGGCACGGACGTGCTGGCCCGGCTGCTGGGACAGAAACTCGGCGTGCTGTGGAACATGCCCGTCATCGTCGAAAACCGCGCGGGTGCGGCCGGCATCATTGCGGCCGAGCAGGTCGCGCGCCAGCCCGGCGACGGCAATACGCTGCTGATGGCGCACGTGAACAGCCACGGCATCGCGCCGGGCTTGCAGCCCAAGCTTGCGTATTCGGTGGACAAGGACTTCACGCCCATCGCGCTGGTCGGCAAGACGCCCACCATCCTGATCGGCGGCGCCAGCCAGCCGGCCAAGACGTTGCCCGAACTCGTCCAGCTGTGCCGCGCGCAGCCCGGCAAGATCGTGTTCGGGTCGGCGGGCAGCGGTTCGGCCCAGCACCTGGCGCTGGAAATCTTCAAGGCGCGCGCGGGCATCGACGTGCTGCACGTGCCGTACAAGGGCTCGGCGCCGCTCATGAACGACCTGCTGGGCGGCCATGTGCAATATTGTTTCGAGGGCATGACGACGGCCACGCCGCTGATCCAGTCCGGCAAGGTCATCGCGCTGGCGCAGACGCTGCAAAAGCGCTCCAAGAGCCAGCCCAATGTGCCGACGGTGGCGGAGCAGGGCTATCCGGGCTTCGAGGCCAGCATCTGGTTCGGAATGGTCGGGCCGGGCGGAATGCCCGCCGCCATGGTCCAGCGCATGAATCGGGATATCGACCAGGTGCTGGCGATGCCCGACGTGCAGGAAAAGCTGGCGCAGGTGGGCGCGGAAGACGGCGGCGGGGGCGTGCAGCGATTTGCCGAGTTCATGAAGAGCGAACAGCAGAAGTACGCCAAGACGATCCAGGACGCGAAGATCGTGGCGGAGGGATAAAGCCAAATATGGGCGGTGTCTGACACCCGGTGGCGCGGATCCGACACTTGACGACGGTCTTGCTCGGGTGTCAGACACCGCGTGAATCAGATGGTGTCTGACACCCGGTGGCGCGGATCCGACACCTGATGACGGTCTTGCTCGGGTGTCAGACACCGCGTGAATCAGATGGTGTCTGAC